>JBAWZG010000241.1:0-5905 GCA_037143155.1 Bacteroidia bacterium | reverse complement strand
GGTCGAAACAGGATCAGGTTTTTTACATCGAAGAAGATTGTCGCCAAATCAATTATCCAGTTCATCTTTCGCTTGAAGTCATTGACCGGAAATCTGATTTTCGCTTCTCGACCCATCCAAATGTTGCCGATTTGGATTTGGATAAAGTTATATTTCCGCTTATTCTGCGGCATTGGCAGGAAGGTGAGTACTTTCAGCCGTTGGGCATGACCGGTATGAAAAAGCTGAGCGATTTCTTTGTTGACGAGAAATACTCCATTCCCGATAAAGAAAATGCCTGGATTTTAGCCAGTGGCAATCAGGTCGTATGGATCGTTGGCAAGCGGCTGGATGAGCGGTTTAAGATTACTGCGAAAACGAAGCGGATTTTGAGGATTAAATGGTTAATTGTTAATGATAAATTGTAAATGAAATTCCCATGAAGGATAACATCGTAAAAAGTAAAAGTTTTGCTTTTGCAGTGCGGATTGTGAAGCTCTATCAGTTTTTGATTGATTCAAAAAATGAATTCGTTTTGTCCAAACAGTTGTTGAGAAGTGGAACAAGTGTCGGTGCGATGGTTCGTGAAGCTGAAAATGGAGAGACAAAGCCTGATTTTATTCATAAAATGGCAATAGCGCAAAAGGAAATTAACGAAACACTGTACTGGTTGGAATTATTGGCAGAAACAAATTACCTGACAAAGGAACAATTTGAAAGCATCAACGCTGATGCAGAGGAATTAATAAAACTGGTAACCGCTATAATAAAATCCACTAAAGCAAATATGAAAAATTAAGCATTAACCATTTATCATTAACAATTAAAAATTCACCCACTCAATTCCCTTTTTTAGCAATTCCTGAGTTTGGGCTTCGGGGCTTCCGGCTTCGGGTTGGTATTGATACACCCATTCCACTTCGGCAGGTAAACTCACCAGAATTGATTCGATGTTGCCGTCAGATTCCAGTCCGAATTTGGTGCCACGGTCATGAATTAAATTGAATTCGACGTAGCGGCCACGACGAATTTTTTGCCATTTTTTCTGTGCTTCGGTAAACGGCTTGTGACCGTTGTCTTTCATTAAACGGCTGTAGATAACCGGGTAAATCCGTAATAAATCGGAGGTCAGGTTTAACATTTTCTCCAAATCAGTTTCATTGGCAGGTTGAATGCGGTCGAAGAATATTCCGCCAACGCCGCGTGTTTCGTGCCGGTGACTGAGGTAAAAATAATCGTCGGCCCATGTTTTCCATTCCGGATAAAACAATGTATCGTATTTGTCGCAAATGTCTTTCAGGGTTTGATGAAACCAACGGGCTTCTTCCGGATTGATGTAAGTGGGAGTGAGGTCGATTCCACCGCCAAACCACGATGAGCCATTATCGAGACTGAAATGCCGAACATTCATGTGGATGGTTGGTACAAACGGGTTTCCGGAGTGAAGAATGGATGAAACACCGGTAGCAGAAAATGAGTTTGCATTTTCTCCCAAAAGTTTCGCCATGTTGTCGTTGTAATCGCCGCTAACGTGAGAGAAATTAACGCCAGCTTTCTCGATGACCGAGCCGTTTTGCATCACGCAAGTCAAACCCGAACCAATATCTTTTTCCCAGGCATCTTCCGAAAATTTTCCGGTTCCATCGGCTTCTTCCAACGTTTGGCAAATTGTTTTTTGTATGCTTTTGTAAATAGCGGCGGTTTTCGATACTGTCACAGTTGTTGTGTTTGGATTAAAATTGTCATTCACTTCGTGTCATTCAGTTGTCATTAGCTTCGCGTCATTGGGTTATTCCGAAGGTGCAATTGAATGACTCTATTAATGACAACATGTGACCATTAATGACCTCTAATTTTCCCAATCAACTCTTCGGCTATGCTGCGTCCCTGTTTCACCCGGTCGGCCATTCCGATACCGTCGCGGATGTTTCCGGCTAAAATGAGTCCGGGGTATTTCTGCTGAATCAGTTCGATCATTTCGAAACGTTTTCCGGAACTTTCGGTGTACTGCGGAATGGCTTTCGGATAGCGGTGAATCCGAATCAAATCCGCACTCAGCTTTCGGTCGCTCATCATTCGGGGCAGTTCCTTGTTCAGAAGCGTTTCAATCTCGAAATTATCCATCTTGGCGATATCCGGACGTTTGGTTCCTCCCATGAAAACAGACAACAGTGCACCGCCTTCCGGGGCACGGCCTTTAAAGAACGACGAGGTAAATAACACACCAAGTATATTTTTGTTTTCCTTTCCGGGAACCAATCCGCCAAACGCATTCAGCGACATGCCTTTCCACTTTTTAAATCCAAGCAAAACCTGGGTGACGGCAGCGTATTTTAAATCGTTGAACGGGACGACTTCTTCCTCGTTCAGGAAAGGCAATAAACCAGTCAGGGCATAGCCTCCACAAGTGGTGACCAAATGCGAAGTTTCGAACGTATATAACTGTTCCGGAGTGGTTACCTGCAACTGAAAACCATTGGCAATTGGCTTTACCATTGTTTCAGCCGATAACAGAATATTTTCGGCGCCGATTGCTTCGGTCAGCGCTTCGGTCAGGCGACTCAATCCGCCTTTGGCCGAAAATACTTCTTTGGTTGCTTTTTTGTCGCGCTCGGTTTTCGGAAGTTTGGCCTTTTTCATGGCACCTTTGATGAAACTTCCGTATTCCTGCTCCAGATTCCAGAGCTTGGGCATGGCATATTTGGTGACCAGTTTGGTTGGATCGCCGGCGTAAATTCCGGAGATGAACGGATCGACGGCATAATCCAAATAGCTTTGTCCCATGCGGCGTATAACCAAATCAGCAAGCTTTTCGTTCGGATTGCTTCCTTTCTTGCGGAAAGGTTCGCCCAATATCCTGAATTTGTCGTACCAGGTAAAAAGTGGCGTGCCAATGGCCGACATCAATCCCGATGGAAGTGCGTGCCACGCCTGATTTTTCCAGATCAGGCGGCGTTTTGCGCTTGGATCGGCCACTTCGAGTTCGCATTTTCCTTCCAGTTCTTCAAATAACTCAGTCATTTCAGGATAAGAAACAACTCCGGTATTGGGGCCTGATTCGTACACAAAACCCTTTTCGCTGATGGTTTGCATCACCCCTCCGGTTTTGGCTGACTTATCGATGATTTTAAAATCGATACCTGCTTTTTTCAGGTAAAGGGCCATCGTCAGTCCGGTGAGTCCGGCACCAATAATAACAACTTCGGTTTTGAGGGTTTCGGCCATGGTTATACTGGTTTTGAAAAATTGGTTTGTCCGGCCTGAATAAGCGGATCGAACGAAGCGGCAACGTTGCGGATAAACAATTGTCCGTCTGGAGTGATTTGTATTTTTTCGTCGGAAAGAGTAATCACACCGTCGGTTGCGAATTGCTGAAGCAGTTCCTGATTGTAAACGGTTTGGTTCTTCACTTCTTCGGAAGTCATTCCAAGTATTTCGCCCAAATGGCCCCAAACAATCTGTTCGTTACACATTAGTTCGGTAATCACTTCGCGCACAACCACCTGTTGTTTGGTAAGCCTGTATCCTTTAATGGTCGTTAATTCACCCTGATTGATTTTGGCAATGTATTCGTCAATCGACTTGGTATTTTGTGCATAAACGCCTTCCAGCTGACTGATTCCGGTTACCCCGAAAGCATAAACCTGCCCGGTGGTGCGGCGCGTGCAATAGCCCTGAAAGTTTCGGTGCAATTGTTTATTCTGGCGGGCTACGGTTAATTCGTCAGCAGCATTGGCATAATGATCCATCCCGATGGCTTCGTAGCCATTTTGGGTCATCAACGAATAGGCAGCTTCAAACATTTTTATTTTTTCGTCCGGTGCCGGAAGCCCTTCTTTTTCGAGTTTCTTCTGAATTTTGCTAACCCATGGAACGTGTGCATACGAAAAAGTGACCAATCGATCGGGTCTCAATTCGATGGCTTTCCGGATGGTTTCCGAAAAGTTAACTGCCGTTTGTTTCGGTAAGCCGTAAATGAAATCAAGGTTCACGGCCATACTGGGCGAATCCTGTTTCAGGAAAGTAATAATATCTTTTACCGGAAGTGTTGATTTGTCGCGGTTTACCGCATCCAGCACTTCGTTGTTGAAATCCTGGATTCCGATACTGAAACGGTTAAATCCGGCTTTTTTCAGCCCGGTCATTTGCTCGTACGTGAGGTAGGCCGGGTTGACTTCAATGGCGATTTCAGGTTCAGGAATGAATTCAAAAGTTGAAAACAGTAATTCGTTAATTTCCTGAAGATATTCTACCGGAATGGCGTTTGGTGTGCCGCCACCGTAATGAATCTGCGAAACTTTCCGGTTTTTATCCAATCGCGAAGTCACCATCTTGATTTCCTTAATCAGGGCTTTGTGGTAAGCTTCCACCACGTCTTCCTTACGGAGGGCGTACGAATTGCATCCGCAGAAATAGCACAATTTCAGGCAAAACGGAATGTGAATGTAGATGGAAATATTCTGCGGGTTCCATTGATTCGACTGGTCGATGGCCTCCAGGTAGTTGGCCGGACTAAATTCTTCGGTAAAGAAGTTTGCCGGTGGGTAACTGGTGTACCGTGGAACCGGGTGATTGTATTTTTCAAGTAATTCGCGGTTGATCATGATGTTGTTGTTATGGTTTTCGTGTTGCGTGTTACGTGTTTTAACTCGCAACACGCAGCTCGGATCTTTTTAACGTTTCCAATCGGTGCGTTTCACCCAATCGGCCAGGAATTTGGCATTCTCGAATGATATGCCTGGCATAAAACCATGGCCGAGGTTGAAAATCCAATTCTGATTATTCTTGCCAAATTCGATGTATGGTTGAAGCGCCTTTTCAATTTCAGGCTGACTCGCATATAACAAACGAGGATCGACATTTCCCTGCAACCCAATTTTTGGATCGACGATTTTTCGCGCCGTATTGAGCGGTGTTTGCCAGTCGATGCTCAGGTAATCGCAATCTTCGGGAGTGATTTGTGCAATTCCGGTTCCCAATCCTTTGGGGAAAAAGATAAATGGAATTCCTTTTTCGCGCACGGCAGCAGCGATCTTTTTAGTTGCCGGCATGAATAGTTCCTGATATAGATCGGCAGGAATCAATCCGGCGTGTGTGTCGAACAATTGAAAAACATCGATTCCGTGTTCAATTTGTCCTTGTGCATAAACGATCGAAAGGTCGGTTACAACCTCAATCAACTTTTTGGTCGTTTCCTTATTCTGATAGATGAATTTAATGGCCTCCGGGAAATCACCTTTGCGACCTAAACCCTGAAGCATAAACAACAGAACCGTCAAAGGTGCGCCGCAAAAGCCAATCAGCGGTGTTTCTTCTTTTTTTGTCAGGATAATTTCGTCGATCACTGAATAAATGTAATTCAATTTTGTCGGGTCAGGATTCAATCCTTCAAGCGGTTTATCGCGGTAGGCCAATGGCTGATCGAATAGCGGGCCGCTGTCGTTAAATTCCAATCCCATGCCCAGTGCATGCGGAATTACCAGGATATCGGAGAACAGAATTCCTGCATCCACTCCCAAATCGTCGATGGGCAAAAGTGTTACTTTTGCAGCGATTTCTGGATTCTGCATCATCTGCCAAAAGGTATAATCCTCTTTAATCTTCATGTACGAAGGCAACACCCGGCCCGCCTGACGCATAAACCAAACGGGTGGCCGTTCGGATTTTTCTCCCCGGAGTGTTTTTAATAGAATTGAATTTGTTGTCAAAATATCTTGTTTTAAGTATGATTCGGTTTATCTTCTTCTTCCGGTTTCGCTTTCTTTTTTATCTTCTTCTTTCGCTGGTTCAGATTTTCTTTCCACCTGTTGCTTTGTCCGGACTTCTTTTTTAGACCTGACAGGTCCTTCTGCATTCTTTATTTTATCGGTCACACCCTGGTATTTATTTCTTCTTTCATCGCGACTGGTTGATTTTTCCAGCGTAG
>JBAWZG010000240.1:0-5916 GCA_037143155.1 Bacteroidia bacterium | reverse complement strand
CCCGTGCAACCAAAATAGGATTCGTTTTTATTTCCGGCAAAAGTAATTATAGATATGTAATTACCACGACCATTAAATGACAAAAAACGTCCATCAAATTTACCGATGGACGTTTTTTTGTCAGGTGATTGTATTTGTCTGTTATAATTTGATATACTTTTCGATAACCATCAGTAAATCTTTTGATTTGATTGGCTTTGCCAGATAATCATCACATCCGGCATCCAGAGCTTTCTCGCGGTCATCTGACATGGCGAATGCCGTTTGAGCGACTACTGGCAACAAAGGAAATTTCTGCTTTAATATTCTTGTTGCTGCGTATCCATTCATTTCCGGCATCTGCAAATCCATCAGTACCAAATCAATCGAACTTTCCTGAACGCAAATATCAATTGCTTCAATTCCATTTTTAGCCCAAAATACTGTAGCATTCAGTTTGCTGAGTACCGCTTTCAAATAGAGAAAGTTAGATTCCACATCTTCGGCAATCAGAATGTTTGGACAGTTATTTTCGTTCATTTTACTCAGTATTGAAGTCGTATTTTTTCAACTCCCAAAGGTATTGAAACATTCTATGAATAGCTATTCAAACAAAAAAAAAATCTATTTTCCAATTTAGTGGAATTTGCTGTGCATAATCCAGGTTGTCTTTTAAACAATAATAAGACTTATTTGTCTTTAATTACGAAATTTTAATTTAGAAACCTAACAATCTGAAATTATGAAAAAGAAAATGTTTATTACTGCGGTACTTATTTTATCGGTAAGCTTAACTACCCAGGTTATAGCACAGGAAGTTATGCAAAGTCAGAAAGCGACTGCAAAACCAGCGACACCGGCTACGGCAACTGCTACCATGGCAAATGAAAGGCCTACCACAGTTTGTACCGGAAAGGTCCGTTGCACCGATGGCACCTGTACCATTGATTTTGAACAGGAAATTGTAAGCCCGAGAGATGCTTCAAGTGGACTCCCGACTGGCAAACGAATGCATAAACCATTCACTATCACAAAAGAACTGGATAAAAGCTCGCCAGAACTGGCCAGAGAATCGCCAACCAAAGGAACAACCGGCGCTGTAAGGGAATCACCGACCAAATCATCAGCTGGAAAAGTAACAGTAAATGATATAAGTATTACCGTTTATGTAAAAGGAAAATCGAGAATTTTACCTGTAGTGAATGGTCAGTTTACCATGCCAACAGATGGTCAGGACAAAGATTGTGACCTGATAGTTTCATGGAGCTGGGGAGCAACCAATTCAGGCAGTAATAGCCCAGGTACAACCGGGAGCGGTATCTCCAAATATCAGGCAACCTTCAACCTTGAGATGGTTGGCGGTGAATATATGGCTTCCAAGCATACCAAAACAGGTCATGTGACTTTAATGAAATAACGATGGTTTTTTAGATTGAAGTTTTTGGTTTTGAGGTTATATTATTAATACTACTTTTAATCAGAAATCAAAAACTTCAATTTATGAAAAAGCTATTCTTGTTACTCGTCATTTTGTTTGGTGTATTTGTCATAAAATCTGAAGCTAAGCCTGTGGATTTTTCGCTCATCCTAAAGTTGGGTGATCCTGATGGAAAAGGAGGATGCACAAATGGCTTAGGGATTTGCAGCTTTATTATTACCTATAAAACTGCTGGAGTTTCAGCAACCACCGGTTCGGAAGTAATGAATGTTACCGGTGAAATCAGGAATAATATGTTGGTTATTACTTTGCCTAAAGCAATTACTGAAAAAGGGAAAAACAAACAAGGGAGATATACTTTCACTTTATCTAAGGAAATGGTGCTTGAACAGGAATTGGCTAAAAAACTTGGAGTAGTAGAAAGGCTGGCAATTCCCCCTGGTAATTACGAAATAAAAGGAAATACATTGTCTTATCCTATTATCAGGCATCCGGAGCCGGGCTCTGCCCTTCCGACTGGTAAATAGTAACTTGTTCCAACTAACTACTGACGCTTCGTAATTCTTTTCTGAGACTTCGGGATCAGCATTTAAGGATGGGATACTTGGATCCTGAAACACGCCTTCGATGTGAGACTTCTGCGTGAGCTCAGTCGAACGTTCAGTCGAACATTCAGGGTGACTGGCCGCAGATTTTTATCATTGACATAACCTGATCTCTAACTTTAAATTCTATGTGTATGAAACATCGTTTGCTCTTTTTCATTTGGATTTTCGTTAATGTAATAACATATAAAACATATGCTCTGTCATCAGTCATTACTAATGATTCAATAGTTACTGAACCTGTTGAAAAGAACGTTCAATTTCACATTCGGCCAAGTTTGGGACTTACTTATGGAGACTCGAATGCTGAGGGGGTCAAAACCTCCAACCTGCAATGGTTGGGTACAGTCAATTCCGATTTTGATTATCTGGGTTCAAAGTTTGACTTGAGTTCATCCTTGTTTATTCAATACGGTGAAAGCAAAATAAAAGGACAGCCATCTAAAAAGCTGCAGGATGCATTTATTTTATCCATCACTCCTTCAATCCCACTGATCAAAAAGCCGGCAATCAGGTTGTTCCTGGAAACTACTGCTGAGACCACCCTTGGAAAAGGAATGATCAACGATCAGCCAACAGGATTTTTCGATCCATTGTTCCTGTACCAGACTTTGTTTTTAGGACAAAAACATTATTCGTATCAAAATGAAAATAAGACAACTTACGAACTTACTTACGGCCTGGGATATGCATTTCAGCAGACTCTGAATAAGAACTTTCAAATTCAGAATAACCTTACAGGTAATAATTCCAATTTTGAATCAGGTTTCAGCGGTATCATCGAATTCAATATGAACTCCCAAATTACTGAATCAATTAGTTTTGTGCTGAACGCCAAAGCTGTTGCATTATCCAGACAAGATCTTTTTACTGATTTTAATGCCTCCCGGAGATCTGTATTGGTTCGTTCAGGATTGTTTTACAAGAAAGTCGGTGTTGAATACAATTACCATTTGGTTCACGATTTGAACTTGTCAGCCAACGATATGACCGATCAATCCATCATGTTTACTTTGAGTTTTTGATGATTGGTTGGAGAATAGCAGATAGATTAAGGTATTTTACAGCTTTTCCTAATTTCAGCGGTTCCCTATACTGAAGGTTTTATAAGTTCCTTGACTGATGTTTTTTCCTGCATTAAATCCGTTCGTCGTTTCAAGAGTTTGAAGTTTAAACACAGAAAGCTCTTATTTAAGTTTTATGCAATATATTTAAATAACAATATTGCGTATTTAAAAAATGATGATTTTTATTAACTAAGCTCAGAATTAATTACACTTTTTAGCCAAATTTTCATACCCAAACAAGAAAAGTCTTATGGCTTTTCTAAAACAATCCTTCGTCGGCAAAGGAAAAATAAGATTCTGAGGTAATGATAAGATGATCCAGTACTGCGATGTCGAGAACTTTACCGGCTTCCTGGATCTTCTTGGTGAGATCTTTGTCTGCCTCACTGGGTACCAGGTTCCCCGACGGATGATTGTGTAATATTAAAATTGAGGTGGCAGAACTTTTAAGTGCAACCTGCATAATCATTCTAACGTCTGCAATTGTGCCACATAAACCTCCGGCTACTCATTATCCTCCATTTTGATACAAGTTTGACGATTAATTGCCCTCATTCTGATACATGGAATGTAATTTACCTTGACTTTCATACATAAATCAGGAATAGTTACCCTTACTTTTATACATTTTTGTTTACTTTTATCCCTGACTTTTATACATAGCTGATATGTTTTATAGAGAAATCATTAATAAATTAAAAGATTGGGCAGAAAGGGATAACCGCAAACCGCTGGTTTTAAGGGGATCCAGGCAGGTTGGGAAAACCACTGCTGTAGAGATGTTCTCCAAAGAATTCGACCAGTACATTGCCCTAAATCTTGAAAAAGAGGAAGAGCGGAAGATATTTGAGACCTCCTATCCGTTTCAGGATTTGTTGATGGCATTATTCTTTTATGCCGGAAAAGAACGCCATGCGGGCAGGACTCTAATCTTTATCGACGAAATTCAAAACGCTCCTAAGGCAATCGCTTTGTTACGCTATTTTAAGGAAGAAGCCGGTGACTTGTTTGTGATTGCTGCCGGATCACTGCTCGAAACGATAATGGACCGCAAAATCTCTTACCCGGTAGGAAGGGTGGAATACATGCTGATGCACCCGGTATCTTTTCGCGAATTTCTGGGTGCGACAGGTGAAACCCAAAGCCTCGACCTATTGAATGCCAAAGATGTTCCAACTTTCGCCCATGATCATCTGATGCGGCAATTCAAAAAATATCTGACCATTGGTGGAATGCCTCAGGTAGTGGATCAATATTCACGTAACAACGACCTCACCGCTTTACAGCCGATATACGAAAGCCTACTGAAATCATATGTGGAAGATGTGGAGAAATATGCTCCTTCTTCATCGCAGGTGCAATACATCAGGCATATCTTAAACACAGCTTTTGAAGTGGCAGGAAGCCGAATTACGATTGAAAATTTTGGCGGTTCAAGTTATAAATTCCGTGAAATGAAAGAGGCATTTAAAACCCTCGAAAAAACATTGCTCTTTCATCTGGTTTATCCAACTACTGACACATCGATTCCGGCATTGCCCAAACTGACATTAAAACCACGTTTGCATACACTGGACACCGGACTGATAAATTACGCCACCAACATGGTCAAAGATATTCTATCCACTGAAGATATTGCTAATGTTTACAGAGGGCGCATTGCTGAACACATTACAGGACAGGAATTGCTTGCAATGTCGAATAGCATCATGAATAAGCTTCAATTTTGGGTGAGAGAGAAAAAACAATCAAGTGCCGAAATCGATTATTTGTACCAATACAATAGCAAGCTCATTCCCATCGAAGTAAAATCTGGCAGTATTGGCAAGCTAAGGTCACTGCATCAGTTTATGGATCAGGCGCCACATCAGTTGGCCGTGCGTGTTTGGCAAGGTCCTTATTTGGTCGAGAAAGCAAAAACCATTGCAGGAAGAGATTTTACTCTGCTCAATCTGCCATTCTATCTGGTCCATCGAATTGAACGGGAACTGGATAAGGTTACATAATAACTTTATCCAGTTTTGGAATGCTGAAACGTCTTCGGGCAAAATTGTAGGAGAGAGAACCCCACTATGATGGAGATTTAACCTTCAATGGTTTGGGTGTGAAATAAAACCTCAAAGACTATTCCTACCAAAAAGAATGAACTTAACTTGAACAAACACACCCAGACCATAAATTATCTATTTGTGGTACAGATGTAATAATGATGCTTTTTAATAATAAGCCTGTTTTATGCAGCTATGTTGAACATTGTTACCCGTTTGTTACTCGCTAAAGAAAAACCCTTGTAATCGTTTGACTACAAGGGTTTTGTTGATTTTAAAAAGTACCCGGAGTGGGAATCGAACCCACACAACATTGCTGTTACTGGATTTTGAGTCCAGCGCGTCTACCAATTCCGCCATCCGGGCTTCTTTGTAAACAGGCTGCAAAAATAATGGAAAATTCCTTCGTACAAAAGATTTCATCCATTATTTAGCCTTTTTATCTCAATTCACAATTTAACAAATTACCAGGAAACTCATTCCTGATCATTTTTGATTTCTAAATTGTTTGCAATGTACTTATATACTGACTTATAGATTTTATTTTGTTCTGATTTAAACCCATGATAAATTGCAAATCGTCAGGAAAATAGTTTGATGATTGTACGTTTTTCACCATTTAATTGATCGAATCGACAAGAATTTCCGGTTAAAGAATTGTTGTTTGTCTGAAATCAATTTTTACCATCTTTGGCAACTGCAAATTATGCGCAAAAAAGACACGCCAATGCGAAAGATAGTTCAGGGACGACTTTCAGTTTTAAAGTTTGAAAGTTTCA
>JBAWZG010000239.1:0-5927 GCA_037143155.1 Bacteroidia bacterium | reverse complement strand
ACTAAAAATTCTACTTCCAAAACTTGACAAAAGTGCAATTGATCAGGTTGTTGTGCTGGAGTTTTCGGACAAATAACGGTACAATTTGATACCTGGAAGGTTATCACCACATCGTGTCTGTACTGATGGAATTTTGACTGCCGGAAGTACCAATGGTTTGGGAATACGAATGCCTGAACTTCAAAACCAGATTCTGCACCTGAACCAGGTAAATCTTGCTTATTTCATTATTTTGTTCCTATAGCAGCCTTCAAGGAAAAACATTCAGAATAAAAGCCTGATGAAGTTGTGATTCAACATTGATACATATAAATCTGCATTTGTTTGAAAATATCATAAATATAGCTTAATTTTAGTAAAAACCTGATAACAAAAGCAATCCGGGACATTCATCCGGAAAGACAAAATAGACAGCATTGATTTTAAACCGACCTCCGATGAAGAAAAATAGTATTATTTCCATCCTCCTGATACTTTTTCTGGCCAATTCATGTGAACCTTTGGCTACAGGGTTCGAAAATGTTGAAGAAGCGCAATACTTTTCTGCAGATCAAATTAAGCCCGCAGCGGATCCTACTTCAGGATTGAAGATAATGACCTGGAATATGCGTTTTGGCGCAGGACGAATCCCCTGGTTTGGAGATGCATGCGGAGACCGGGTTATTCTGACTGAGGAGGAAGTTTACCATCAACTTCAACTAATAGTTGATAAGATCAATCTCGTAAAACCCGATGTGCTTTTGCTTCAGGAGGTCGATTTGAAGGCCAAAAGATCAGCCTATATCAATCAGCTGCAATGGATTATCGAACGAACGTATTTCAATTATGCCGTTTCAGGATATCAATGGAAAGCACAGTTCATTCCAAGCGACGGACTTGGTCGGCTGGAGGAATCGAATGTCATTCTTTCACGCTGGAAAATCAGCGATGCTCATCGCATTCAGCTTGATCTGCGGGATGATCAGGATAAACTGACCCGGTATTTTTATGAACGTTGCTGTATGGTGTCCTGCAAAATTGAAATCCCGGGATTAAATAACTTTTATGCAGTAAATATCCATGCTTCAGCTTTTGCAACCGACGATACAAAAAAAAGACATATCGAGCAATTTGAGGAAGAACTCGACCGGATTAATTCGATGGGTGGAATATTTGTAGCCGGAGGTGACCTGAATACGCTTCCACCGGGTTCTGATTCGTTGGATTATTGTATTCAGGATATGTGTTCCAGTGAATCGTTTCACCAACCGGGCGGCAATCCGATGCATAAGGACGGAAGCAATTATGCGCCGGAAGTTAGCTGGTTAAATTCGCTTTACTCCAAATATAAATGTGCCCTTCCAACTGAAGTTTATAAAACCAATCCATATAAATATTTTACCCATACAACCAGAGGTACTCATTTCTGGGACCGAACCTTAGATTACTTGTTTACCAATTCCAAATGGATTGATAATTCTTTTGTTACCCATCAGGATGCAACCCAGGAATCAGACCATGCACCGGTAAGTGTTCTTTTTGATTTAACCAAATAACCTGTAAGAAATGAAAAAGATATTTCTTATACTTCTTTTGGCTATCCCCTCGGTAAACCTGTTTTCGGAGGATCTGGCAAATGTCAGTCACTGGACAAATGGAACAGCTTATACTATTTCGAAACACCGGGCAGAGGTTGGAGTTTTTACCGGATCGAGATATGGATTGACAGATGATCTTGAACTTTCGACCCGGCCACTTCTGTTTTTTGTGGCTCCTCAGTTGAAGCTTAAAAAGAGTTGGGGTGAACATTCTGGATTTCAGATGGCAACGGAACATGGAATTCTCTACCCTACACCATTGATGCGGCTGTTGGCTCGAAAAGGAATCGGAGGGCTGATTTCTGATGAATTTGCAATACCTCAGATGTTTGCCATTGACAACCGGTTCTTTATATCCAGCAGACCCTTCGAAAACACCATATTAAGCGCCCATGCCGGAATAACATTTGCGATAAAATCCGGCAAACCTGATCCTGCAAGCACCATTGATCTCCCTGTCGTTTATCCAAGATTAGCCGTATTTTACAACCAACCAGAATTCGATTTTGGCCTTGATTTCCAGGGAAATTTTTCCACTCATTTTGGATACATTTTCAACGTGGAAAATTTTATTCTTCCGCAAACGACCAGAAATTATTTCTTTGAAAACAATGGAATACTGACCTACTCTCCGAAAAAACAATCTCTGCGGTTGGAAGGTGGATATAAGCTTTGCTACGGAAAATATCCTTCCGGAAATCAGTGGCATCTTCTTCCAAAAATTGCACTCATATTCTATTTTGGAAGTAATAGATGATATTTTTTATTCCTGAAATTTAGTTCAAACACAAAAATTATATTTTCAAACCTCTTCAAATCAATCCAAATGGAATCCATATCAAAAAATCTTTGGCTCTTGTTAACCCTTGTGATACCCGGTCTGTTCACTTATGGGTTATGGCGTTTGAGTTTGTTTTTCATTACCGGACTACCAGAATCTTTAACACCCGAAACACTCAAACAAATCGATGCCTCAAATATGACCACCACCTGCATCATCTTTGCTTTTGCATTGATGCAGCAAGCTGTAGCTATTTCGATTGAAGCAGTTATTTATTATTTCCTGAATAAAGATTCAAAGGAGAAACCTGGGAAATACAAAAAAGAAAAGACTGACAAAAAATCGATGTTAAAAACTTTGTTCTGCGAACGTTTTGTACTTGCGTCAAAAGGTCAATTGAACGAACAGGCTGAACGGATAGTGGGGAACTTCTTTCTTTCGATGAATGTTAGCATCGGTATTTGTTTGTTGATTGCCTATTTTACCGGATACATCGGTTTCGGGAAATCGCAATCTGTGATCATAGGATTAATCGTACTTCTGCCTGCTGCTCTGGTCACCACCTACTTCCGGATGATCACAGCAGAAAAAATCATTACAGAATGTGGAAAAACTCAGGCTGCTCAAGAGCAAGTTCAAAAAACAGAATGACTGTGAAGAGAAGGCATACGTGATCAACACTTTCTTTGAAGCTTTTCGATTCACATTCGAGAAACTTCAATTTGCCAAAAGCCCCCGTCATCCATTCCGGATAACGAGGGGCTTGTTTATTTTAATATATGTCCGTCAGTTAAAACTGACGGCAAAGGATATGATCTCATTGATCAAGAAATTCTTTTATTCGTAACGATATCCTTTGCCGTTCACTTCAGTGAACGGACATATTGAACTGTCAATAACTATACTCCCAATTTATTCCTTCTAATCTGCTCAGCACTGCTAAAGTTATTTTTCACGATATGGCCTTTCAGTGGAACAATCTTTTCGTGTATAGCATCAATTATCCAGTCAGCACCCGGGAAGAATGAATCTTCGAGTTCATAGGCCGGTGTAATCCAGTTGCGTGAACCTACCACTACCGGTGGAGCATCGAGATCGTCGAAGGCAAGTTCCGAGATGGTTTGTGCCATTTCTTTCATGAACGAACCCCGCGTTGAAGCATCGCCTGAAATAACAATACGTCCGGTCTTTTTCACCGAAGCCAAAACCAGTTCATAGTTAAATGGGCTCAAACTGCGGGCATCAATCACTTCAGCCGATAGGCCGTATTTTTCCTGAAGAATGTCAGCAGCTTCTATCGCCCGGTACAAAGTTGCACCTATGGTCAGGATAGTCACGTCGGTCCCTTCACGTTTAACGTCCGGTTCGCCAATCGCGATTTCGTAATAACCTTCAGGCACACCACCTTTATGAAACATCTCACCCATATCATACAAACGCTGGCTTTCAAAGAAAATCACGGGGTCGGTTCCCTGCAAAGCAGCATTCATCAAACCTTTGGCATCATAAGGAGTAGCCGGGAAAACAACTTTCAGTCCCGGAATCTGGGCAGTTAAAGCAGTCCAGTCCTGAGAGTGCTGAGCGCCGTATTTCGAACCTACCGAAACGCGCAACACAACAGGCATTTTGATCACGTTTCCGCTCATAGCCTGCCATTTTGGAAGCTGGTTAAATACCTGATCGCCACAACGTCCGAGGAAGTCACAATACATGATTTCAGGAATAACCCGGCCTCCACACATGGCGTAACCAATGGCTGTTCCCACAATTGCTCCTTCAGCAATCGGAGAATTGAACAAACGGTGATAGGGAAGCGCTTCGGTCAGACCGCGGTACACAGCAAATGCGCCGCCCCAGTCGCGGTTCTCTTCGCCATAAGCAACCAAGGTCGGATCTTTGTAGAAACGATCGATGATGGCTTCGAAAATACCGTCGCGATAGGCGTAAGTTTTTATTTTTGAGTGAGCTTTGCCATTTTCGTCAAACGCAAAACGTTCTTTTTTAGCCAATTGCTGAACACGGGCATTTTCAGCCATCGGGTGGTTAACTTCCGGAGTGCGGTCTTCCATGCGGTCAACTGACTCGTTGCCAAACATCATCTCACCAATCAGATTTGGATATTTAGTTGTATCCATACGAGGTGAAATAGTTAAATCGATGGCCAGCTTCAGGCTTGATTCCATCAGGCTGATGGTATCGCCTTTGATTCCGGTCAACTTTTCTTCCGTAGCAACACCTGCTTTTACCAGTTCACGACCAAACCCGGCAATTGAATCCTGAGCTTCCCAGGCTTCCACTTCTTCTTTCGAACGATAGGATGAGGCATCCGAAGGAGAATGTCCACTATAACGATAGGTCAATACGTCGAGCAGAACCGGTCCGCGTTTTTCTTCCAGAATTTTGCGTTTGCGCTTGTAAGCATCAATTACCGCCAGCGGATTGTAACCGTCAACACGTTCAGCATGAAGCTGATCCGAATTCAAACCGGCTCCGATACGAGCAGCGATGGAGTATCCGGCAGTTTCGCCACATGTTTGTCCGCCCATTCCATATTGATTGTTCATGATATTTATGATCAACGGAAGACCGCCTTTCATATCACCTTCCCAGAGTTCATTGAATTGGTCCATGGTGGCAAAAGTCAAACCTTCCCAAACCGGTCCGCAAGCCATCGAAGCGTCACCAATGTTGGCCACAACGATTCCGTCTTTGCGGTTTACTTTCTTATAAAGAGCAGCACCAACGGCAATGTCGCCCGAGCCACCAACAATGGCATTGTTCGGATACACACCGAATGGTGTAAAGAAAGCGTGCATCGAACCGCCCAATCCTTTGTTGAATCCGGTTTCGCGTGCAAAAATTTCGGCCAGCGTTCCGTAGATCAGGAATTTAATTCCCAGTTCCTTTACAGTTCCGGTGTGTCCGTTTTTAACCGGGGCAAAAGTGGTTCCGTCGAAATGACTTTCCATCACCTGCATCAGCTGTTCGTCGCTCAGTTTTGCGATAGCCGATAAACCTTTGGCCAGAATTTCTCCGTGGGAGCGGTGCGATCCGAAGATAAAATCTTCAACACCAAGCGTGTAAGCCATACCAACTGCGGCAGCTTCTTGTCCGATCGACAAGTGAGCAGGACCGGGATGATCATAGGCAATTCCGTTGTAATCGCCACGAATTTTGATCAGGTTCAGCATAGTTTCAAACTCGCGGATCACAACCATATCGCGATAAATGCGCAGGAAATCTTCATTGCTGAAGTTTACCTTTTCTTCTTCAACGGTTTTGTTGTACTGGTTTACAGGAATCGGATTGAACGTAATTTCACCAGCTTTCCTGACTTCTGATGGATCAATAAATTGACTTTTTGGCATGATATGTAGATTTTACAGCCCCCTAAATCCCCCACAAGGGGGACTTTTAGACGCTTCGATTTATATTTTCACTCGATAAACGCACTTCCTAGTTCCCCTCCTTCGGAGTGGTTGGGGGAGGCTATTGAAATATCGTTTCTTTAATAATCTCGCTCACAGTTGGGTGCGGGAAAACAATTTCTTCCACATCCTGAACGCGCA
>JBAWZG010000238.1:0-5972 GCA_037143155.1 Bacteroidia bacterium | reverse complement strand
CGTTACCATCCGGTTGAGTTGATTGGTGAAGAATTACGTGAAGAAATGACCGCCATGAAAAGTATTGTATAAAGGATTCAGCTCTCTATAAACAGAAATGCCTCGTTGAAAAACGGGGCATTTTTTGTTTATAGAATAAGTTTCATGAGTAAAAATATCCACCTGACAACTTTTGGTAATTTGAAATCAGCAGACCTTCTGAGATACTGTCACTGCAGAAACCGGTTAATATGCTCATAAAAAAAGCTATTATTATTCTCTGATTTGGATTGATTCAATTAGGAACAGATAAAATTACACTTACATCGAACCTCGTTGCACTTTCGGTACAGCTGACAGTTTGGGTTGCATAATAATGTGTGCCATTGACCAATGCCGTTGAACTTGCCAATGCCGTTCCTCCACTTGCATCAGCATACCATCGGATGTTTGAGCCGGTAGCCTGCAGGCTGGCTACAGTTGCCCCTGTACTGAAGCTTTGTGTTGCTGAGCCGGATGGTGCACAGGGCGTAGGATCGACCGTTGCCGTTACATTCAGTCGGGCAGTACTTTCCACTCCGTTCACCGTTTGGCTGGCATAATACGTTGTTCCATTGCTTATTGCAATGCTGGATGATAATGCCGTTCCGCCGCTTGAAGCTGCGTACCATTTAATATTCGTTCCGCTTGCCTGAAGATCAGCTATAGTAAATGGTCCGGCTGTAAATGAGGATTGGTTAACTGTTACCGATACCGATGCACACCCCACACTGAATTGTGAGTTGCTGTAATTACGGGCATAATAGCTTATGGTTGTAGCAGGCGATACAGTGTAAGTGTTGCCTGTTGCAACCTGCGTTCCATCACAACTCCCGGTATACCAGTAAACAGTTCCATCAACGCCGTTTGCTGTAAGTTGTGTACTGAATCCATTGCAGATAGGATTCAAAGTGGCTGTAACTGAGCTTGGATCGCTTGGAACTGAAGATGACCCGCTGGTGCTCTGGCTCTTCGGATTATCTGTCGCAGTAGTTGCATTGTATTTTTCTGAACCGGCAGCACCATTGTATTCAAATACCTGAACAGTGTATTGTGTTCCGGCAACTAATCCGATGAGCGCTACGGAATTGCCTGTATTGTTAGATACACAATACCAGCCGGTTGTTGCAATTTGCGTGCCGCTTCCAAAAGCAGAGCTGGCAGCGTAGGTTGTATAATCTGAAGGAGTGGCTGTTCCTGTTCCTGCTTTAACAAACACGGCCCGTTTTGTTCCATTTCCAATGGTCCAGCCAATATTCATTTGGGTTTCCTGAATTCCAGAGAATGTAATACCAGAGGCCTGAACCGGATCAACAAATGTAAATCCGGCAAGGATTGATGTACCGGCTGAAGTTGTTACACTCACATTTCCGCTTGTACCCGCTGCAACAATAGCGCTGATACTTGTGGCTGAATTTACTATATACGATGAAGCAGCTGTTCCGCCAAAACTTACTGCGCTTGCCCCCGAAAAATTTGTACCTGTGATGGAAACAGTTTGTCCCTCTGAAGCGCTTGTCGGGGTATATGAACTAACATTCGGAGTTGGAGGAGCAGAGTAAACAAAGCCTGCTAATGATGCAGTACCAGCTGAACTGGTAACGCTCACATTACCTGAGGTTCCGGCTGCTACTGTAGCAACGATCTTAAAGTTTGTGCTAACAGAAAAAGATAGCGCTGGTGTTCCGCCAAAGCTTACCGAAGTTATACCAAGAAAATTATTCCCATTGATATTGACCTCAGCTCCAGTAGTAGCTGTTGTTGGTGTAAAAGAATCGATTGCAGGAAGTGAAGGAGCAGTGAAAAAATAAATGGGTTTTGAAACCGTGACAAAAGGAAGGGTAACACTTACACTTCCGGTTACTGAAGTAGAGGCTAATGTGGCAACTATTTCTGTGGCAGAATTCACGGTGAATGAGGTAGCGTTAATACCTCCAAACCGCACATTTGAAGCCCCCGTAAATCCGGATCCTGTTATGGTAACAACAGTTCCGGTTAAACCTGAAGTTGGAGCGAATGAGCTGAGCATAGGTGTATTCGAAATACTGGCCGAACTGCATGCGGCAAAAAGACCTGAAATATCGTTTGAATTTGCTCCTGTACCTCCATCGTTCCCATTTTGTGTTCCATTGGCAGCGCCAATTGCACCCCCACCACCGCCCCCATCATCGCCTGTACTTCCGGCACCGGTTCCTCCGCTGGAACCCCCATCGCCACCAGAATAGGTGCCACCGGCAGCAGTTGCTAAATTATTATATTTTCCCGATCCTCCTCCATTTCCATAAATAGTCGTTCCGGCAATGGTTACTGAAGTAATTCCTCCGGATGTAGCAGCAGTTGCACCATGTCCGGCTTTACCACCACTTCCTAAAGAATAGGTGATTGCATCACCCTGAGAAACGAGTTTCGTAACATAGGCAAGCCCACCCGCAGCGCCTCCGCCGCCAGCCGTTCCATCATCATTGGTAGCGCCCGCACCGCCTCCGCCACCACCAACTGCCCATACTTTGGCCGAAGTAATTCCGGCGCCAACAGTAACCGAGCTGCCCGATGTCAAAACAACCGAATTCAGGAAGGTTGCCCCGTTGTAATAGGCGATGACCACAACACCCTGGCCTCCTTCGCCGCCAGCCCAATTCATAGGGGAAGTATAAAAATATCCACCGGCTCCGGCACCGCCACCGCCAAACTTGCCTGCACCTCCCGTACCTCCCCACCAGCTTCCGCCACCACCGCCACAACCTAAGCCCGTAGCATCACCACCAGCATTATTATTCCCATTTTCTCCTGTGCCGGCAGGCGCTCCTACACCACCTGAAACAACTGCGACCTGAGCAGATGAAGATCCTGCAGAAATCATAAAAACCACTACAAGTATGCATATCAAATTATGAAACATTGACTTCATTTGGCATGTGTTTTAATAAGGAGAGATAGTTACTGTTAGGCCCAATCTTGTTTCTCTATCGGCGCAGTCAATTATTGGGTTTACTATGCATTGGAATCCGTTGATCAATGCGGTTGAGAGAGCAGAATCTACCTGCTTGTCGACTTTCTGGCAGAAATAACAAATAGCAACAACAGGGCTATGAGTCCTTTCTGCATCTGCCTGTTTTTTCCCTGCCATACCTACCTTCATTCCTGATGTATTTTATAATATGGAAAAGTACTTATAGATAGATTCCAGGACTTCAAGTTAACGTAGACAATATGTGGACAAGGAGTCGTAACAGAAGAATATTTAAGCACCGTTCCTTAATATTCAAAGGCTATGCCATTTATGAAAATTAATACCAATACGAGCAATCGGAAAGTGCTACTTGGCTGACTAAGAAGAGGAATAAGAAAATTCTTTTTTGAGTAAGTGCTGTTTTAGATAAAAACAGGTTCATTCAGGCAATTTTATTTTTTAAATAATCGCGTGAATAAGCGATAATGCGTATCCAAACCATATCTGATTATGGAGTAAATATGGTTTTTACTCATAGCCAAATGTACTATTTTCTAAGTGTCATGTCAACTTCATATTGGCATGTCACGGTCACCCCGAATTCATTTCGGGGTCTCATGCTATTCAGGGAAGCTGATCCCGTACACTCGGGATGGCATGACGCTGCGTCGAGAATCCGTTGACATTTCACTATTTGGTTTTTATAGCTTCCGGAGTACTAAGAGTAATTCCTGAATTTTCTGGATGGCTTCGGTTTGGGTGCACGAGAAATTATTGAGCATGATGGTGAACGAAAGTTGTCTTCCGGAGATAGTAGTCAGATAGCCGGCATAGCAGCGCACTCGGGTCATGGAGCCACTTTTGGCATGAAGACAATTTTTTGGAAAGTTATCACTGCTAAAAACTGTCAATGTGCCTTTCCCAACAGTTGCCAGTGATTGGAAGAAATCGGAAGAATACGCACTTTTGGCTTTCATGTAATTCAGGATAGCAACCATTTGACTGGCATTAACGGCATCGAATCGCGACAATCCGCTACCATCGTTCATGAAAAATCCGCTTACATCCAATCCCTTTTCTTTCCAGAATTCCATAATGAATTTGCATCCGCCGATGGTCGTTCCCAAACCGAATTTCTGAAATGCCAGATGTTTGAGCAAATGTTCGGCAAACAGGTTCACGCTTTCATGATTGGTTACCTTAATGATTTCGCGTAATGCAGGAGATTGATTGATGGTGAGAAATGCCGGGGTGGATGGATTGCTTTTTGCTTTTTCAAACTTTGTTCCTCCAGATAAAGTAATACCGTTTGCCGCAAGCTTTCGCTTAAATTCGCTGGCCAGAAGCAATACCGGATCGGGGACTGAGGCTTTTACAACAAAATCGCTCTTGCTTTCCGGGATAGTTCCGTTGATGATTCTTTTATTATCCATCGGACTCCCGAAAACATAAGCCTGATCGCTGTTCAGGAAGGAGGAAACCACTTCATTACGAATTTCAAGGCCAGGTATTTCAGGCTGAATCAGTTCTATTTTAGTCAGCTTTCCTTCCTCTTTTTCAGAACTTAAATGAATTTCATAAAGGTTATCATACACACTGATTCCCGACGCGCCGGCTCCGTAATAATTGCCAAGATCCTCCCAAACCCAGGAGTTTGGGATCATTTGTGATTCATAAATACTGGCATCCATGATCAGGTTTCCGGAAATTACCTGGATATTTTTGCTTTGAATGGTTTTGATCCAATCGTCCAGAAAATGATTGTTTTCGGGAAAATAAGCTGATCCAAGTGTCGGATCGCCACCGCCAATTATTTGAAGATCGCCGAATAGTGTGTCATTTTGTATTCTTCCGGAACCGGAAAATGTTGTTGTGAAACGAAAGTCAGGACCGAAAACCTCCAACGCGGTAGCTGATGTAACAACTTTCAGGATAGAAGCCGGAACCAAACTTAACTGAGGCTCCGATTTTATGAGTTCTTCACCCGTCACAAGATCTGAAACAGCAATGCCAATGCTGGCATGAACCAATTCAGCCGAGGGTTGCCAATCAGCGATTTTCTGCTGAACCGAAGTTATTGGAGTTTGAGCCATTCCAATAACTGTATAAAGAGTGAAAATTCCGGACAAAACTACTTTCCAAAAAGCATTACAAATTTTCATTGAAGTTGATTTTATGATGACAAGATAATCAGTTTCTGAGATTTTATCATGCGAACCAACTGATTCGTATAAGCGAACACCTTCCTGAATCCCATTTTTTAAATTAAGGTTATGCATTCTTGCAGAATAAATATTTTTCCGGAGCTTTTATTATCTTTGTCATGCTTCAAAAAATTGATTCAAAATCAGGAATTTAGAAGATCAAAATAAATCATATAAGTCTAATTCTTAAATCATATCACAATGTTTATTGACAAAATAGTTGGTCGGGAAATTTTGGATTCACGTGGTAATCCAACAGTAGAAGTAGAGGTTACCCTCGAGTGTGGTGCATTTGGTCGTGCTGCTGTTCCATCCGGAGCTTCAACCGGCGAGAATGAAGCCATAGAGTTGCGCGATGGCGACAAAGGCCGTTACTTAGGTAAAGGCGTTTTAAAAGCTGTTGCCAATGTCAACACCATCATTGCCAAAGAAATTATGGGCATGGATGCCTCCAATCAGGTTGCAATCGACAAAAAATTAATTGCGCTTGATGGAACAAAAACCAAATCAAAATTAGGTGCCAACGCCATGTTGGGAGTTTCACTGGCTGTTGCCCGTGCTGCTGCTGATGCGCTTGATATGCCTTTGTACCGTTACATTGGCGGCACCAATGCCAGAACATTGCCCGTTCCGATGATGAACATCATCAACGGCGGTTCACATTCTGATGCGCCTATTGCTTTCCAGGAATTCATGATTCGCCCGATTGGTGCCACTTCGTTCCGCGAAGCATTGCGCATGGGTGCTGAAGTTTTCCATCACCTGAAAAAAGTGCTTCACGACCGTGGTTTAAGCACTGC
>JBAWZG010000237.1:0-5995 GCA_037143155.1 Bacteroidia bacterium | reverse complement strand
GTAGTGGCGAAACCTTCCAGAAGTCTTGCTATGATTCATGATCTTAAAAATAAATATTTTTTAACCGGACAGCAATGAATTAAAAACTTAAATTCAGATAGGTCTGTAATTCTATGCTTTCTCAGCTGACACTAATTACTTTGCATGGAGAGTTTTTTCTCGTAAGCCGGAATGTTTGGATTATTGGGAGAAAGTTGTTTCAGCTCAGTCAAGATCTTCTGGCCGTACTGATAATCCTTGAAATATATGCAGGCATAGCAAAGCGTATTTAAATATTCCGTGTTGGTGTTGTAATCGAAATAAACTTTCTTCAGGTAATCCAAGGCTTGCGGATCTTTTTTCTGGAGCAAAATATCACCTAAAAACCGGTTGACCAGATTGGTTTCGTGCATGCGATTGGCCTGCATCAGCAAAGTATATCCTTTGTCAATATTACCAGATTTCAGATAACCGACAGCCTCTTTAATGATCGCGCTGACATCCTGCGGGGTACGCATTATCACTGCGTCCTTTTGAACTTTTGGTGTCTCCTGCGTCAGCAAGGTTTTGTTCGAATTATAAATTTCACTGGCTTTGGCCGTATTCCCGGTTCTGTTATAGGCATCATAGAGTAATTTCAGGACCGATTGCTTTTGGAATTCCGGATCCATTCTGACTACTTCTTCATAATAAGGAATGGCTTTCGCGAAATTTTCCGTTTTCGAATAGATTTCTCCGGTCTGGCTCAGGATGTATATGTCCCTGTTTATTTTTAAAGCTTGCAGGAATACATCCAATGCCTGGTCATATTTTCCATCCTGAAACAGAATCTTTCCTGTTTCAATAAAATTATCAATTTTATAAGGTTCAATCTTCAGGATAGCTAAATATTCCTTTGCAGCTTTGTCCGGCTCATTGTGTGCCAGATAATATTTGGCTAAAAACTTGTGCGCATGTTCAGGTGTGATGTCAGTGTACCGAACCGACTGGTAGGCAATCGAATCGACTATGCCATGCGGTTTGTAATTTTTAATGTAATTATTCTCCACATTTTCAGGCTGAAATGGCCAGCCGGCCTTTATTTTCTGAATGCTTAATTCAGCAGTCAAACTGTCGAGCGGAGTATAACCCCAGTTATTCCTGTAATATACCGATGGTTTATAAAATTTCGGATCGGTTGAACCAATCACTTTACTGCTTACGATTTCTGAATAGAATGCATCGGCCATCAGGAAATAACCATCGACGGTTGGATGCAAATGTTCTGTAATCAGATTGTTTCCAATCAGGCCATGTGGCGATTTTTCTTCAAAAACGTGTTTCATCGGCACCAGATGAGCACCGTATTCCCTGGATAAGTTATCGATAATCAAATTCAGATCTTCAGAAGCCCTGAAACGAATGCAATCCAGATCCTTGGCGCGATAGAAGTCGGCTTTGGCCTTTTCAAAATCGCCGGTCTTTTCAAAAGCCAGTCCTTCCTGATAAACTTCCAGTGCTCGGGGATAATTCTTTGAAGCGGATGAACCTAATGGCGGTAAATCTTTAATGTTGCTGATCAATTCGCTGTAAAATACGGCAACACCCTTTGCACGCGACTTTTCTAAAATAGACTGCATGTTCTTTTTGTAATGCTCGTGTGCCAGCTTGAATATCAGGCTGTTATACTCAACATCCTTATTGGTGGCGATCTTTTGCATCATGGTTCCGGATTGCTGGGAATCGGCAGAGTTTTTACCCATGATGATCCGTTGCGTACCGAAAATAATCTCACGGATCAGCTGATAGGTTTTGAATTCCAGCATGTTCAAATGCAGGATTTTGAGCCACCTCATTTGACCTAAGGCTTCTTTGGACGCAATGCCCAATCCGCCATAAAATTCATTGTGTCCGCCATAGATCAGGATAGCATCTGGCTGTGCTTTCAGTATTTCGTCCACCTTATCCTGAAAAGCATAACTGTTGATTGCCGTCATGGCGGTATTCACGATTTCAATCTGCTTATCGGGATAACTATCCTGAAGTCTGGCCTGAAGTATTCGGGAAAACATGATTCCTGAAGTATATGGAAATCCGGCTGTGGTAGAACTTCCAATAACGAAAATCCGGTATCCGTTTTTCGGCTTTTCCTTTAGGAAGATATCATTATGAGGAACCATCGACGGAAGGTTATAGAAATATTTCTTCCCGTAGTCGGGGTTGATTTTATAGTATTGCTTGCCAAATAAATTGAAATCTATAAAGAGCTTGTAATTCGAGCCATAATTTACCGACCTCAAAGTCACTTCAACCAATAACAGGAATATCAGGGGGATCAAAACAAGGACGATTGAAAAAATCAGTTTCTTTTTTGGACTTATCGGATCGGTTTTCTGGTTGGTTTTCTTAATGTTGCCCATGACTTTTTTACAATTAAATTAAAAGAATGTAATAATGTCGTACTTATTGTTGATCAATATCTTGACTCACCCCATCGCATCTGCGATGCTCTGCCCTTCTCTACGAGCAGAGAGGGGTGAAGACCAAGCCTTCGGTCTTCGGGGTGAGTGAATTTAAAATACGACATTATATTGACTTTTTTACAATTAAATAGCTGTGATGAATAGATTGGTGGCAAATTTAATTTATTTACCATGGTATCCAAAATACCGCTTGACGGTTCACTTGAATTCAATCTTGAAATCAGTATTTGTCTGAATGAAGTCTGCTGAAATCAAGATCAGCAAAAGGTCTTCCTGAAATGGACTGCTGCGGGTAACCGATGGAAATAATGCTAAGAACCCGGAATTCTTCAGGAATATTCAAGGTTTCTTTCACATAGGTTTCGCTTGGTTTTTCCTCGCTGTGAGCACGACCGCGGATTTGTATCCAACAGCTCCCAAGTCCCAGTGAAAGTGCCGTAATCTGCAGCAGAATCGATGCAATGGAACAATCTTCGACCAAGGCAACGGTTTTGCTTTCGTCGGCAAGTATTACAACAGCCAATGTTGCAGATTGCAGAGCTGAAGCGCCCGTCAATTTGCAGTTTGCCAGTTTTTCAATGACCGACTTATCGCTAACAAAGATAAACTGGCTGGCATTCGAATTCTTTGAGGTAGGTGCCCGAAGTACAGCTTCCTTTAGCAAATCAATTTTTTCGGTTTCGGGGATTTGCTCAGTAAATTTCCTGATGCTTCGGCGCTTGCGTAAAAGGTCAATCATCGTTATTTTGTTTAAGTTTCCTGCAAAACAAAAGAAAATGCCTTACTTCAGGCAACTAATTTGGTGTTTCATTCATCCGGATAGAAAAGATTTAACATGTTCAGGAAAAATACAATACTGGTTTTAGTCATTTGCACGTTTTTCTCTTGTCGTCACGAACAGGTGGCTGAGGATAGTGTTTTGAATTCGATGTCAATAAAAACAGGTACTATCTGCGGCTGGTGTTCAAAAGATGATACTTTGTCAATAAAGGGAAATGCCGTCCGATATATCAATTTTTGGGATTGCAGAACCAATCAGTCGCTTGAAAAGAAAGGTAATCTGACTGCTTTGGAATGGAATACTTTGGTTGAAAAACTTGACTTTGAAGAACTTAAGAAACTAAATCTGAATACGTGCAACTATTGTGCTGACGGCTGTGATGAATGGCTTCTGGTCGAAAAAGGATCTGAATCGCATTATATCCGTTTTGGGAAAGATGATCCTGAACTCAAGCCGATCAAAATATTTCTGGATGACTTATATCTGATTAAGGCCAGATATTCAGCGAATAAATGAATTCAGCAAATGCTCATGTGCCGAAGGTCCTTCATTAAAGAGCAGATCCAGAATGCTTAAGTCAGGGATAAAACCGAATTTCTCAGAAAAAACCTGGGTATACGGTTGAGCAACAAATTCAGGATCATCCTCGTTCTTATGTGCTTTCGGATTGATTTTCTCCCTGAAATTCAGACAATTTTCCGGAACTTGTTCGAAGTCATTGGTCAGGATCAAACTAAGCGGTATTTCCAAAATTTCCAGAACAGTTTCTGTAATTTGCAGGTTGTAGTCGAGCAGGTATTTGGATTTTTTCAGGAAGAAGGATTCCAGATCATCTGCATAATATTCAAAGAAAGGAGAAGAGTTGTAAGCCGAAAAGATAGTTCGCCAATGGTTTCGCTGCCATTCTTCGTCATAAGAAATACGCAGGTCTTTCATCCTGATTTTCTGTTCACGGCCTTTTTCAACCGGAACAATAAGCGAAATCGGGCCATTGGCACCCAGAATAACCGTCCGGTTCCGGTAAGTTTGTTTGATGAAATTCTCGTGCTGTTCGATGTAAACTTCAGGATAAACGGCCAGCTTCGAGAAATATCTGACAGGTGCGAAATAGGCAGTACTCAATAGAATCCCGTTAGACTTTTCCATGCTTATTCGTTAAAAAAGCCACCCTTGTATTCGCTGCCCATGCTAACTCCTTCAGAATCTACTGTCTCATCTTTCGTGGCGACAATTTCTTCGCTTTTTTTCAATTCGTTCACTACTTTTTTGAGTTCCCGTTTAAGTTTTATGATTCGTGGAAGCTGCATCATGGAAGCGAGTAAAAAACCAAAAATCAAGCCGGAAAGCAGAATATACACTACCGGAACGTCAGTAATCTCCCAATGAAAAAACTTGATGTTCATCAGGATTTGGTTCTGAACGGTGAATATCACCAGCAGAACGGCAAGTATAAAAAACACAATAACTTTCCAGGACATGAGAATCACTTTTATGCCACAATGATAACTAAAAGGCGTTAATGGAGCAAATGGATTTTAGACTGAGCTTGTAATTCAGCGAAATACATAAGCATTATTCTATGGTATAAGTTGCTTTGAATGATACAGTTCAAATGGTTTGTCACTTGAATTGGAACAATAATCGAATATTAATCTGATGAAAGTTGTTTGACTTAAAACGTGAAAAATCCAGCTTTCGAGGCTGACTGAAAAGAATATTTGTAACTTTAATATCTACAAATCACAATACTTAAAAATCTGATATGAAAGCAAAAATACATATGACCTTGATTTTGCTGTTTGTGGCGACTATTCTTATTGCACAGGAAAAGTTTGAGGACAAACTCATTAAACGGGATGGTAAAATTATCAGTTGCAAAGTTCGTGAAATTGGCGATGATGAAATAAAATATTCTGAAGAAGGAATTCGAAGTGATATACTTATCGGAATCGATAAAAATAAGGTGGCTTCCATCGTTTTTGCCGATGGCCGCGAAATGAAAATGGCCGATTCGATGAGCTCCGGTGTGAATTATGCAACACAACGAAAAAATGCATTGAAGGTAAATGCCTTTCTTCCAATTAGTGGTGCATTCGAACTTGGCTATGAAAGGAGTTTAGTTCCCGGAAGAAGCATTGAAGGTTCATTGGGTATTATTTATTCAGGAATTGATCAGGGAACCGATATGGACGCCTCCGGAGTCTTCTTGAAAGTTGGATACAAATTCATCCGGGATCCTGATTTTTATCTCAAAGGAATGCGGTATGCGCATATCCTGAAAGGAGGGTATGTCAAACCTGAATTGGCTTTTACGACTTTCAATTTTAGTTCCTATGATGCTTCGGGTCAAAATTCCCCAAATCATCGGGAAAGTTTGGTCCGGTTTGCTGTTTTGCTCAATCTCGGAAAGCAGGTGGTTTTTGATAATCGTTTTCTTTTCGACTGGTTTGTTGGTGCGGGTTACATGTTGGGGGGAACAGAAGGAACGTACCGGTATTTTGCATTTATTGGTGATGAAAGCTCCTCTTTTGTAATGACCGGAGGAATCCGGATCGGACTGCTTTTTTAAGCTTCCTCAAGCTATTCCTGGCACGCAAACAAAAAGAGACTGTCTCAAAAGTCACTCACTACGTCATCCTGAACTTGTTTCAGGATCCAAACACATTAAGGATATTCCCCATCAATAATATCATGTGATCCTTTTTTAAGCTGCCTCATGCTTTTTCGGGCAAACAAAAAGGATAACTTTTCGGGTTATCCTTTTTGTATTTAT
>JBAWZG010000236.1:0-6030 GCA_037143155.1 Bacteroidia bacterium | reverse complement strand
GAAACACTGAATCAGGGCTCATCGCCTATCCTCAACCGGATGCGCGAGGTTTCAATCAAACGTTTTGCCCAAACCGGAATTCCTGACTTCAGGAGCGAAGACTACAAATATACCAACCTGAAGCCTGCATTTGAAAAAAACTATCGGCATGAATTGGTCAGGGAAACCGGACTGATTAACCTGAATGAGGTTTATAAATCGAATATTCCTCAGCTGGATGCACATCTGGTTTTTCTGGTAAACGGCTGGTTTTATTCTGGAAACAATCCCGGGGCAGAACTTCCTAAAGGAGTGGTTTTGGGAAGCCTTGAACAGATTGCCAATGATCGCCCTGAATTGCTCGAAAATTACATGAATCGTCAGGCCGGATTATCGAACGATCCCTTTGTTGCTTTGAATACTGCATTTGCAAAAGATGGATTTTTCCTGTTCGTTCCGAAAGGTGTTCTCATAGAGAAACCTGTTCAGGTCATCAATTTGCTCAGTTCCGATGAAAATCTGATGGCGACCCAGCGAAACCTGATTATTGCCGAGGCTACAAGCCAGGTGAAAATTGTGGTTTGCGATTATACGCTTTCTGCATTTTCAATTCTTTACAATACGGTTTCCGAAATTTTTGCTGCTGAAGATGCACTGGTTGATGTTTATACCATTCAGAATCTGAATAACCAGTCGACATCCATCAATTCTGCGTTTTACAGGCAGCAGCGCAATTCGAACCTGGTTACCGGCATCGTGAGTTTGCATGGTGGACTGATCCGAAATAACCTGAAGGTGACTTTCAGCGGCGAACATGCCGAAGCCAATGTGAACGGAATCTCGTTTACCGACCAGAAGCAGCATGTAGATAACAATACGCTGATCGAACATTCATCGCCTAATTGCCTGAGCAACCAGATTTATAAAAACATTCTGGATGATGAGTCGACCGGTGCTTTTGCTGGCCGGATTCATGTAGCCCGCGATGCCCAGCAAACCAATGCCTTCCAGCGAAACAACAATGTGCTGCTGTCTGACAAAGCCCGGATGCAAACCAAACCTCAGCTGATAATTGACGCTGACGATGTAAAATGCAGTCATGGCGCCACTGTCGGGCAGATTAACGAAGAGGCATTGTTTTTTCTTCGTGCACGCGGAATTGGAGAGAAAGATGCCCGCATGATGCTGATGAATGCCTTTGCACATGAGGTCATCCTGAAAATCAACCTTGAACCCCTTCGCGACCGGATTGATGAACTGATCGAAAAGCGCCTGAATGGCGAAATCAGCCGGTTCCACGAACAGCTTTCAGAATAGAAAATTGAAAAATAGAGCTCAATAAAAAAAGCCTTGCAGGAAACGGTGAGGCTTTTTTGTGGTAATTTCCGGAATTTTAGTCAGAGTTGATTCCAAGCAAAAAAAACCGCCTTACGAATAAGACGGTTTCTATATGTTTTAAAAAACGGGGTTTTTTAAATTTTATTCAGATGCAATACCAATGAAGACTTCAGGTTGGCCGCTTTGTTCGCATGAATTACATTCTTCTTCGCCAATTTGTCAATCATCGAAACAACTTTTGGTAAAGCTGCTGCAACGATTTCTTTATCAGTTTCAAGACGTAATTTTTTTACTGCATTACGCATGGTTTTTGCTACGTACTTGTTCTGAACGGTTTTTACCTCGTCTTGTTTGATTCTCTTCTTCGCTGATTTATGATGTGCCATCTTTTTGTTCCTAAATTGTTAAAAATTTATTTGTAGCCCGTAGGGGATTCGAACCCCTGCTACCAGGATGAAAACCTGGCGTCCTAACCCCTAGACGAACGGGCCAACTTATTAATTCCCTGATTTTGGGACTGCAAAAATAAGCCAATTTTCTTAGTCACCAAATTATTTCAGGACTTTTTACCAAAATTCCTTCAAGTGCACCAGGTTTAAGACTTCTTGTTTCAATGTTGGGTAGAAAATGGCAAATTTATTGCCGCCGAATGAAACGATAAATGAGGTTTAGCGCCATTCAACAATATTTCCCCGATTCTTTTGCAGCAACTTTTCGGGCATGGATGCAGATATTTCTTTCCAAAGCAATTCGACGAGTTTGTATTTGGCAAAGTGCCGGGAATATACGAGACTAACTTCACGAAGCGGATTGGTGTCGGTAAACCTCCTGACATGGTCAAAACGTGCTTCGCTCATTCCGATCGTCGCCAGTTCAGGAATTATGGTCATGCCGCCTTCTTTATCGATGATGTTCATGATTGTTTCAAGCGACCCGGCTTCGAAATGGAAAGGCAAGGCGCTGTTTGTAGCGCCATTAAAAGCACAGAGGTTGATTACCTGATCACGAAAACAATGTCCGTCGCTTAATAGCCATATTTCCGGAGTTGCAATATCTTTCAGTTCGATCTTTGGTTTTGTGGCCAGCGGATGGTCATCGTGCAGGTAAAGCAACATTCCTTCGTAGAAAATAGGCTTTTCGTTGATTCGATCTTCCTTGAGCGGAGTGACCAGAATGCCCACATCAATCATATCACGGTTCAGCCGGTCGATAATGTTTGCCGTAGTCAATTCTTCCACCTTGATGTTGATGTTGGGGTATTTTCGCTTGTAATTTCCAATAAACAAAGGCAACAGGTACGGAGCCAATGTGGGGATAATTCCGATTTTCAGCTCTCCTGAAATCAGGTTCTTATGATCTTTTATAATGTTGTTTATTTTCTGCGATTCCTGAAGAGTTATTCTGGCCTGTTCGATGATCCGGCTACCAATGTCGGTTGGAATCAGGGGTTGTATGCTTCGGTCGAAAATGACGACTTCCAGATCTTCTTCCAGCTTTTTGATCTGCATACTCAGTGTGGGTTGAGTAATAAAGCAATTTTCAGCAGCACGGCCGAAATGGCGAAACGTATCAACAGCTACAATATACTCCAGCTGAGTCAGTGTGATCATGGTTTTTAATTTTTGGTGCGATAAAGATACTTAAAAAAGCATTTGCCTTTGCCATTCAAATAACGCGACAGCCAGCGCATGCGAAACATTCATCGATTTGCATGAACCTGTCATTGGAATATGAACCTGAGCATTGCATTTGTGGAGAATTTCGTCAGGTAAGCCGTTGCGTTCATTTCCAAGAAGGAAAACAATCTTTCCGGAAAGTTTTTCAGTAAAAATATTGGTCGAATCTTCACTCGTTTCAATGGCTACCAATTGATATTCGGGGCTGATCTGATCGAAAAATGCATCAGGTGAAATGAACGAAAGTTTGACATGATCATAACTCAGCCCAGCTGTCTTTTTAATCGATGACATACGGAGTTGAAAATTTTCGCCCAGAATAAATACAGCTTCCGCACCCACATTGTCGGCAAGGCGGATCAGATTCCCGATATTCTCCGGATTAATAATTTGCCAGGCCGCAATGATTGGCTTTGCCGGAAGTTCCGGATATTTTTGATCATTGAAAAAGGCCACTGAATTTGTTTCCATCCTATCCGGAATATCGTTGGTTCAGGATCAGATTAACTTGTGAATTTCCTCGACAGGCCGGCCGATAACTGCGTGTGTTCCTTTGATAACCAGAGGTCGTTGAATGAGTTTCGGATTTTCAATTAAAATGCTGATCCATTCTTCCTTGGTGAATTCCTTGTCCTTGTATTTTTCCTTGTAAAGCGCTTCGTTGGTTCGGATAATATCGGCAATTTTTAGTCCTGATTTATGCAGAAAATCCTTAATCTCATGTGCAGTTATTCCATTTTTTATGTAATCGATGACTTCAATTTCGAATCCTTTTTCTTCCAGAAATTTGAGTGCTTCACGACTTTTTGAACAGCGTGGGTTGTGATAGATTTTCATATTATTCTGATGTCTTTTTTTAATGTAATTATGGTAATCAACCTGGGCACGGTAACGTGTTCCATTATTTGGATTATTGTATGCATTGGTGAGTTCACTGTCGAGAATGCGTGCCTTGGTATTGTCGCGCAGCTGAATCCGGAGCAATTCCTTCAATTCATTCCTGATTTCAGGCGAATGAATCGGGCAGGCAACTTCGATGCGCCGATTGAGGTTACGTGTCATCCAGTCGGCCGACGAAATATAGATGTCTTCTTTTCCGCCATTTGCAAACAGAAATACCCGGGTGTGTTCCAGAAATTTGTCGACAATACTAATGGCTTCGATATTTTTGCTCAATACCGGATCATCCGTTTTCAAGCCAAAAATTCCGCGGATAATCAGCTGAATCGTGACTCCGGCCTGGCTCGCCTTATACAGTCTGTCGATCATTTCCTGATCAATCAGGCTATTCATTTTCAGGATCATGTAGGCCTTTTTCCCTTTTTTGGCGTTGGCAATTTCCTGATCAATTTTATTCAAAAAGAAATTACGCATCGAAAATGGACTGACAATCAGTTGCTTGAAATTAAAATGGGTGTAGGTGTGTTTAAAGAATTCGAACATGTTGGCCACTTCGCTGGCAATCGCATGATCGGCAGTCAGCAAACCTTTATCTCCATATACACGCGCAGTTCCTTCGTGGAAATTTCCGGTTCCGATGTACGCGTAATTACGAAGTCCGCTTTTCTCCCTTCGCTGCACCCAGGCTAATTTACAGTGAATCTTTAATCCTGGTATGCCATTAATTACGCGGGCACCTTCTTCCTGCAATTTGTTCGACCAAAAGATGTTGGCTTCTTCATCGAACCGGGCCTGCAATTCAATCACCACGGTTACTTTTTTACCGTTCCTGATGGCATTCAGCAGGGCATTCACCACTTTCGAGGTTTCAGAAACCCGGTAGATAGTGATCCCGATTTCCTCCACTTTTGGATCGATAGCTGCTTCGCGCAAAAAATCGATGAAATGAGAAAAACTTTGGTAAGGATAATGAAGCAAAACGTCTTTTTGCCGCAACTTCTTCAGGATACTTTGATGCGGGACCAAATCCTTGTGCGGTATTGGTGGCAGGGACTGGTAGTAATGGTGAGGTTTCCCGATTTCCGGAAAATTCATGAAGTCCTTGTGGTTGTGGTACCGCCCACCGGCGACGGTTTTTTCTTCGCCTTCAAGCTTCATTTTTTTCATGATGAACTGAAGCAAATCGTTGGGCATATCACGGTCATAAATCAACCTGACCGGTATTCCGACTTTTCGTTTCCTGAGACTGATTTCCATCTTTTCAAGGTAGCTTTTCGAAATGTCGTCGTCGATATCCAACTCAGCATCGCGGGTAACTTTGATGGTGAATGCCTCAAAATGGTCGAAATTAAATATGGGGAAGATATCATTCAGGCAGAAACGAATCACGTCGTCGACCATGATGATGAATTTTTTATTGCCCTGATCGGGCAGCACCAGGAATCTTGAAACCGAGCGACTGGGCACCCGGATGAGGGCATAGGCAAATTTCGAGGGAGATTTGAGCTTCGATAGTTTGACGGCCAGATAAACCGATTTATCTCTCAAATATGGAAATTTCATGCTCTTGCCAAGCATGATAGGAACAATGTTTGGAAGTACTTTGATGTTGAAATATTTCCGGACATATACGCCCTGCTCGTGAGTGAGCTGTTTTTCGTCGACCATGAAGATGTTTTCATTGGCCATTTCCTGAAAGATATTCCGGTAAATTTCCTGAGCTTTTTGCTGATGCTTGACAACTGTTTCCTGAATCTGATCATACAGTTCAGCGGGAGTGATGTCGCCCAAAAGGGATTCTTCATCTTTTCCAAATTCGAGCATCCGGCGAACTGCAGCAACGCGCACCCTGAAAAACTCATCGAGGTTATTTGAGAAAATCCCCAGAAACCTGATTCGCTCAAACAATGGCACCGCCTCATCTTCGGCTTCCTGAAGCACCCGCTCATTGAACGAAAGCCAGCTTATTTCTCGATTGTTGTATTTGCTTATTTTATCCATTCTGAGTATTATTTCTCCTGAAAAACATTAAATGACAGTTTCCCATTCCAACTTCTCCTATTGATTGACAGAAAAAAGCCATTTGTAATTCGTCATTGGGAAAAAGTTAAGTGGAACATTTTCAATTGACTAATGA
>JBAWZG010000235.1:0-6056 GCA_037143155.1 Bacteroidia bacterium | reverse complement strand
CGGCTCACCACGGTGTAAATAATGTGTTTGTCACTTCCGGTTGACATACCCGAACCTTTTAGATAGGTTCCTCCTCGTTCCAGATCAACGAGTATTTTATGGCTGATTTCTTCGTGTTTCTCTGAAATGATGATCAGGGCTTTGTTGTAGTCACCGCCCTCTAAAACCAGATCGATGGCCCGGCCGGTAATGTAAATAACCACCCATGAATAGAGTGGAATCTGCCAATCCTTGAAGGCAACCAAACTAAGCAAAACAATAGTCGAATCTACATAAATCATGAGTTGACCAAGCTGGATTCGGGTGTATTTGGCAATGATCATTGCAATAATATCTGAACCTCCGGAAGTGGCACGGGCCCTGAATATTAAGCCAATTCCGAATCCAATGAGTACACCGCCAAATACGCATGAAAGTAAAATGTCAGGCACAAGAGGGGCGTTACCATCAACACGCATATAGGTTATGGCATCCATAAAAACAGAGGAAAGAACAAAGCCAACTACCGTTTTGACTCCAAATCGCGGCCCCAGAATTTTTATGCCGATAATGGTGAGCGGGATGTTCAGAATTAATCCAAACAAACCAATCGGAATTCCTTCGGGCCAGAATGAAAACATTCCGGGAGTCATGTAGTGCACTACGATGGCAATTCCATATACTCCACCGGGCACAATCCGGTGGGGAGAAATGAAGAATACAAAACCAACGGCCAGAATGAAAGCTCCGATTACAATCATGCTGTAATCGCGAAACCATTTCAGGCTGAATATTTTATCGTTTGAAATGAATGGCATAGGGAAAATTAAAATTACGGACGCAAAGAAACACAGGATTTTCGGATTCTCCCGTGATTTTTATCAGTGGAGGAATTTGGGTCTGTTAAAGCTGACTTGGCTGAAATAGTATTTAACGATTCAGATTTCTATTCGGTGATGACATTATTCTTCTTGTACCCTTCGTTCAGATTAATTGCAACTGAAATTAAATTGCTCGATCCGGCAAGATGGTATCGTCCTGAACCGTAACTAAATTGGAAACGTGAAATGCGGACTCCAAATCCCCAGGAGAAGCCAACGGTCGACATTTTTTCGTCCAGTCGTAATTCCTGCCTGATCTGATGGTTGTATCCTGCCCGAATGGTGAAGTTTGGCGAAGGAAGCAGTTCAATGCCGAGAACCATATGCCGCATAAATTTCTGGGTAAATTTTTCTTCAGTATAAATTGGTATTGCCCCTGTATTATCCGCTACAGGTTTGGCCAGATTCCATTTTTGCAAATGCTGCATGGTCGCTGCAAACCGGATTGGGGCATGAAGCAACTTTTTGGAAATACCAAACTGAAGGTCAAAGGGAATTGGTTCGCGATTGGCGCCATCGTAATACGTGGTGATTTGAGTGCCAATGTTTCGGGCAACCAATGCTGCCACGGTGTGCCCGTTTCGGCTGATATAACTGACTCCAAGATCGGCCGCAATCCCAATAGATTGGTAGCTTTCGAACGAAGAAAGGATAGGTTTCAGGTTGATGCCATAAGCCAGTCTTCTCTGATCCTGAATAGTTGAGGAATCCGGATTAACCGTGCTCCTGGAATCCGGCGAGACCGATTCCTTTTTCAGCTTTCCCCATTTGATTTCGTTTGACCAAATGATATTTAACGCATATTCTGCAGCATTAAATGTGGACCCGGTTCGTTCTCCACTGGGAAGCGCTTCTATAAATTTTCCGTAGTTGATATAATCCATACCCACGGCAAAGTTTCCGGGAAGAGGTGTTTTAAATGAGTAGGAAGCATATCCATAGTTGATACCAGCAAAGTAATCTACATAGTTTAGGGCAAGCATATTTTTCATTCCTGAGCTGAGAAGGGAAGGATTATTAAAGGAAACATTCAGATCGAGGGAATCGCTCAATGCCACCTGATTTCCCCCAAGAGCAGCCATCCGGGCCGAATTGGTCAGGTTCAGGAAGTCGTAGGTATATTCGCCGCCAATCTGACCAAATGCCAATTGAGAAACAAGTGTATGAAGGACAATCAGGATAAAAAATTTGCGCATAGATTGTGGATTCGGCTTTATAACCGAACGTAGATTTCAGGTTTTTAGTATTTGATATTTAACCGTTGAAAGTTCGGACATCTTTCTATTCTATGGGTTTTGTGGTTTGCTGGTCCAATTCGCTATCCAATTCTTCCGGTTTTGGAATATCGTTGTAATGGTATTTTTTCAGGATCGTGCCTTTTTTCAGGATAATCAACCCGGGATTGGAACGAACGATGGTCTTCAGGGCAATTTCGTCGGTATTGAAAAAGTCGAATGAAGCTGCAGTTTCGTTTTTAAAAGCAGCAAAACTAACAGGCGAGGTAGCTGTCAGGAGAAAGAATTTGTAGCCCCTGTTTCTTGCTTCCCTGGCCAGACTAACCACTTTTGCCATAGCATCCCGGTTGGTTTTCTGAAGATTCGATGCGATGACTACGAAGGTGTATTTGTCGTCGTAAAGGAAAAAGTCCTTGATGTCCTCACCGTCCGCAGTTTCTATCCTGAAGTCGTGAATCGGGGGCGTGTAGCCTTTTTGGACGACAATTGGATCTTCAGATTTGAAATATTTCCAGTTGAGCGTATCTTTCCATGGAATGTTGGCTTCGGTGAATTCCTTTTCTTCGCCGGTTTTCAGGTTCTTATAAATGAAATTGTTTTTGTAGATGGCCTGGGGTGCTCCCACAGGTATTTTCATGGCATCCGGAATATTCACACCTACCTTATATGGACTGAAATCGATGATAGGCAAATGGTTGTAGGAATATGCTACGAGGTAAAAATAGAAAACGACTGTCATTCCGGTAAATGCGATAGACAATATCGGCCCGTTTTTTCCGGTGAAATTTTTTCGCTGAATAAATATAAATATAGCCAATGCCAGAAGAACAATGTTTTTATAAAAAGTTTGCCAGTTGGTTATGACCAGTGCATCGCCGAAACAACCACAGTCGGTTACCGGATTGGTTAATGCCAGAACAAAGGTTAGTCCGGTGAAAAACAGCATGAAAGTCAGCGTAAACCAACTCGTTATCCGGAGGAAAAAATTGAAAATCAAGGCTGTTCCCATTGCAAATTCGGATGCGGCAAGCAAAATCCCGAGAGCAAATGCCAGATCAGTAATCCAGGGCATATGAAAGGCATTGAAATAGTCGGTGAATTTATAGGCCGAACCCCAGGGATCAATTCCCTTGACAAAACCGGAAAAAATAAAAGTCAGTCCAAGGAGGATGCGGGCGATGTGCTTAAACATGTATTGAAATTTTAGAATTCAATCTTTATTAACGCAAAAACGGCATAATTGATCATGTCAAGGTAATTTGCTTCAATACCTTCCGAGATGAGCGTTTTGCCTAAGTTGTCTTCAATCTGTTTGGTGCGTTTTAACTTCATCAGAATCAGGTCGGTAAAAGAACTCATCCGCATATTTCGCCAGGCTTCGTCGTAATCATGATTTTTAGCCATCATCAGTTCTTTCGCTTCCTGAAAATTTCCGGAATAAAGGTTCATGGTTTCTTCTTCAGTGAGGTCGTCCAGTTCCGAAGTTCCTTTTTCAAGCTGAATGATGGCCATGATGCAGTAATTGATGATTCCGATGTATTCGGAACGGATACCTTCGTCAATTTTACTGATTCCCTTTTGTTCAATACTGCGAATTCGCTGTGCTTTGATGTAAATTTGATCGGTCATTGAACTGGGCCGCAGAATACGCCAGGAAATGCCGTAATCTTTCATTTTTTTTGTAAAAATATCCTGACAAATACTGATCACATGGTCGTATTGCTGGCTTGTTTTTTCCATAGTTAACCTCATTTTTCGAGGTCTAAAAGTATTAAATTTATGTGTATTTTGAGTGCATTTTATTTTACTTTTGTAAGACATCTGATTTTGAGCGCCCTAATAATTATCGTATGTTAATCACCACCACTGCAACAAAGTTCCTGAAACGAAAGAGTACCATCAACCTGGACGGAAGAATTATTGATCTTTCGAAACCTGTGGTCATGGGCATTATTAACGTTACACCGGATTCTTTTTTTGATGGAGGAAAATATAAAACCGAGAAGAAAATTCTGAAACGGGCTGAGGAAATTCTCGAACAGGGTGGGACTATTATTGATATTGGCGCTATTACAACGCAACCGGGATCCGAAGGGATTTCGACCAAAGATGAGATTGAACGCCTGTTACCTGCAGTGAAGGCAGTAAAAAAAGAATTTCCGAATGCATTTGTTTCCATCGATACCTATCGTTCGTGGGTGGCATTGGCAGTGATTGAAGATTGCGGTCCATGCATCGTAAACGATGTGACCGGCGGCAATTTTGATGAAAACATGTATGATACTGTAGGCAAATTAGGTGTTCCTTACATTCTGATGCATATGCTTGGAAATCCTCTTAAAATGCAGGAAAAGCCAGAGTATGACGACATCATCCGGGATATTTCCATGTTTTTTACGGACTGCGTAAAGCGGCTGACAAAAGCTGGTGTGAAAGATGTGATTATCGATCCGGGATTTGGATTTGGTAAAACCCTGGAGCACAATTATGAACTTCTGAACAGGCTCGATTCCTTCAAAGTATTTCAGCTTCCTTTGCTGGTTGGTGTTTCCCGCAAATCGATGATATTTAAATTGCTCGGGACAAAGCCGGAAGAAGCCTTGAACGGTACCTCGGTTGTGAATACACTGGCTTTGATGGGCGGAACAGATATTTTACGCGTTCACGATGTTCGTGAAGCGGTTGAGGCCATACGGATTCTGGACATGGTGCGGTCAACTTCACAACAATAAGAGAAACATATTCCTTAATTCAAAATTTTTACTTTTTACTTTTTCGAATGACTCTTTTCATAACTCTCCGCGTTTTAGATATCATTGACATATTACTGGTTTCATTTTTGTTATTCCAAATGTACCGGATAATCAAAGGGACAGTAGCTTTCAGTATTTTCATTGGGTTTTTCCTGGTTTATGTGGCCTGGCTTGTAATTAAAGCCATGAATATGGAGTTGTTGGGAACCTTGATGGGACAGTTTATCGGGGTGGGAGTCATGGCACTGATTGTGGTTTTCCAGCAGGAAATCAGGCGTTTCTTACTTTTAATCGGAACCAATTACCAACTGAGCCGGAATTTTGGATTGGAAAAACTTTTCGCTTCAGAAAAAGTAAAACCAGCAACGAATCTTCAAATCAAAGAAATTATCCGGGCCTGTGATAACCTGGCCCGTTCAAAAACAGGTGCACTGATTGTGATACCGAGGAATTCCGAATTGAAGGAAATTATTCGTTCGGGTGAAAAGATAAACGCCCGCATTTCTTCAGCTTTAATCGAAACCATATTTTTTAAAAACACGCCGCTTCACGATGGTGCAGTTATAATCTTAGGGAACAGGATTGCTGCTGCCCGGTGTATTCTTCCTTTAACTGAACTCCAGGATCTCGATCCGATTCATGGACTCCGGCACCGTGCAGCTGTTGGAATTTCCGAGATGACCGATGCGCTGGCGATTGTGATTTCTGAAGAAAAGGGAACCATTTCCCTGGCAATAAATGGCCAGCTGATGCACAAAATTTCGCTGGTTCAACTCACTACCGAACTCGAAAAGGTAATCATTGAAGAAGTGTAAAACTGTGTTCGGCTTCCACAAATTCAGCCAGCGTTTCCTGAAACTTCGGTGTGAGCTCAGTCGAACACGTGTCGAAGGCCAATCCAATCGTGTTTATGGACGATAAATCACCTTATAAACTGCGTTCTTTTCGTCATATTTCGTATTTAATAAATACATTCCTGATTGGATATTCAAGCGATTTAAGTCAATGATTGCATTACCGGTAAATTTCGATTCATAAATTGGGTTACCCGAAACTGTGAATATTTCGATCCTTACTTGAGATTTCGGGTCTTTAACTTTCAGATAAAGTACGCCTTTGGTCGGATTTGGATAAAGTGCCACTGAATTTTCTGTTGAGGGTTGCTCAGGAACAATATCAATAACACCAAGATCATCGGCAAAAGGAGT
>JBAWZG010000234.1:0-6069 GCA_037143155.1 Bacteroidia bacterium | reverse complement strand
TATAACCGCAGCATTTGGATTATCCGGAATCGAAACTGTTTTTGCATCCATGAAAAAGAAAAACAATAAATCTTCCGGCAAAGGATTGGTGCTTCGGTTTATTCCATACGATCTCCAACTGCGCCACACATTTACCCTGGCAAACAGTTCGCGCAAAAACACTCCGGATGTGCTTACCTGCATCGAATTTGAAGGAATTACCGGATATGGCGAAGCATCCATGCCGCCCTATTTGGGCGAAAGTGTTGAAACGGCCACCAAATTCCTTTCATCGCTGAACCTGGGCCAGTTCACCGACCCGTTTCAGATGGACGATATTCTGAAATATGTCGATTCGGTGATGCCCGGAAATTGTGCAGCCAAAGCTGCAGTGGATATTGCCTTGCACGATTTGGTCGGCAAATTAATGGGACAGCCATGGTATAAAATCTGGGGTTTTGACCCTGCTGATGCACCAAATACTTCGTTTACCATCGGAATTGACACACCGGAAGTAGTCAGGCAAAAAGTCGCCGAAGCACTGCCCTATCGGATTTTAAAAGTGAAACTTGGTCAAAAGACCGACCGCGAAATGATTGAAACCATCCGCTCGGTGACCGACAAACCACTTTGCGTGGATGTAAATCAGGGCTGGACCGACAAGCAGATGGCTCTCGATATGATTCACTGGCTCAAGGAAAAAGGAGTGGTTTTCGTTGAACAACCGATGCCAAAAACAGCTGTCGACGATATGGCCTGGTTGACGGCAAACAGTCCGCTGCCAACCATCGGTGACGAGTCGGTGCAACGACTTCCGGATGTACTGAAAGCAAATGGTGTCTATTCCGGAATCAACATCAAGCTGATGAAATGCACCGGAATGCGCGAAGCTCATGAAATGTTGACGCTTGCCAAATCACTTGGAATGAAGGTGATGATTGGCTGCATGACTGAAACTTCGTGCGCTGTTTCGGCCGCTGCGCAACTTTCCCCCAAAGCCGACTGGGCCGATCTGGATGGAAACCTCCTGATTTCAAACGATCCCTACCAGGGCGTTCAGGTTGTTGATGGCAAAGTTACCCTGATTGATCAACCCGGAATTGGGATTGGCAAACTGCAAAAACTCTTTTAAGAAAGGTTTGTGAGGTAACAAAAGGATCTGCGGAAGGGTTGTTCTTCTATGCAGGCAGACGCCATGCGACTTTCTTTAGCAGCAGAACTGCCTCATATGACGACTTGCATGGATCGAAAATCTCCCCATTATTTTTTGATTTGGAATGTTTTTTCGTCCTGAAAAGACAGTTTATTTTAGCCCAGGGCATCGCCCTGGGTCGGAATATGAGTAAGAGAATCGTCCGAACGATCAATATCTCAAAAGGGAAATTCTTGTTTCGGACGAAAGGAACGAACACTATTTTCCGGCAAACGAATTTATCCAAACCCGTCCGAAATATTTCTTTTGCAATTAACAACACAATCCCGCGGACGATTTTCATAATACACTAATTACCCAGGGCGATGCCCTGGGCTGAAATATCTTGGCCCTTCAGGCCGCAAAAAAATGGTTATCTGTGAACGTGTAATTAACTGCAAAGAGTTCGTCACTGCGCGACTTTCCCTAGCGGCAACCCGGAATACAAATTCCGGAACAGCGGTTTTGTTGCGTTACAACTTTTCTGCCTTTTTGCTTCAAAAACTACTACGACTATCGTTGTCAGGCACTTAAAAAACGTATGCGATATTTTACATAGCAAAACGTGATTGCGATGAAAATAAGCGCTCAGTTTTAACCATTCGGAAGAAAAACCCCAAAAAATCCTGATTTATTATGATATTTCTTCAAATTGTCCACGTTTTGTCCACGCCAAAAAAATTGCATATCGCTTATTATTATGAATCTTTATATTTTATTTTAAAAAAGCAATCGGTTTCTGACCCCAAATTCCGAAATATGAAAAGATTATTCTTTTTCGTCAACATTAGTTATCGGTTGATGGGAGAAAATGCTAACAGACTTTAGCCCAAATGAATTCATTAAATACCTTGTAACATATGATACGAAAACTGAAATCGCAAGGTGAAATTCTTCGACAAAAGACTGAAGTGATTCTGGAGAAATTGCCATCCTTAGTTGACCCTCCTATAACGGTGGAAGAAACTTTGAAACTCGTTCATGAGCTCGAAGTACATCAGATTGAACTGCAGATGATGCTTGAAATGATGACTGATAATCTTTTTTTCGAAAAGACCGAGAAAGAAAACCGGGTAGCTGAACTAATAGTTGCCAATTTAGAGCTTGCATTAAAAAATGAACAACTTCAAAAGAGCAAAGAACAATACCAGTCCATGATCGAATCATCGCTTCTGGCGATAGTAATAACTAGCCAGGGCAAAATTGCCTATGCCAACCCGACAGCCAATAGACTGTTTGGAGCAAAATCAGACCAAAGCTTGATTGGCACCCAAATGATGGATCGGATTCATGAGGATTTTCATCAACTTGAAAATGACCGAATTGAAAAATTTATCGATAACGATCATATTGCCCCGAAAATTGAAAAGAAATATTTGAAACTCGATGGAACAATCATTGATGTCGAAGTTCAGAGTACTCCAATCATTTATCGTGGAGTCAAATCAATTCAGACTTCGATTAACGACATTAGCGATCGGAAACTTAATGAAGAAAAGATCAGAGAAAACGAGCAAAGGCTGCAAATAGTCCTGGATGTTATTCAGGAAGGGATCTTTGATTTAGATGTGCCAACAGGAAAAGCTGTACACAACACGCAATGGTTCAAATTGCTGGAAATGGAACCTGAAGAGATTGCCAATACGTTTGATGCATTTGCCCAAATGATACATCCTGATGATAAGGCCGCGGTTTTCGAAAAAATTGATGCGCTGAATCGTGGCGAAACCGATAATTATAATACCGAACTGAGGCTTATCGGCAAACAGAAGACCATTTGGATACAAGATCGTGCCACCGTTGTTGAACGAGATGCACAAGGTCGTCCGGTCAGGATAATTGGAAGTATGAGCGATATTACTGCACGCAGGCTGGCCGATGAAACAATTATTAAGTTATCAAAAGGCGTTGAGCAAAGCCCATCGTCCATTGTTATCACCGATTTAAAAGGAACCGTAGAATTTGTTAACCCAAAATATTGCCAATTAACCGGATATTCGAATGAAGAAGCGATTGGGCAAAATGCCGGAATATTAAAATCAGGCCAAACCACGAAAAAGACCTATGAAATACTTTGGAAAACTATCCTGTCAGGAAATGCATGGCGCGGAGAGCTATTAAACAAGAAGAAAAACGGGGAGCTATTTTGGGAATCAGTATCTATCTCTCCAATAAAAAATTCAAAAGGAGAAATCACAAATTTTATTGCAGTTAATGTAGATATTACTGAACGCAGACAAACGGAAGAAAAGTTGAAACAATTAGCTGCCCGATTGGAACTGGCCACACATGCAGGCGGTATTGGCGTTTGGGAGTACGATCTGCAAAATAATTCTCTTTTGTGGGACGATCAGATGCATTCGCTCTACGGAATTGAGAAAAATGATTTCGGTGTTAATTATCAGACCTGGCACTCAAGTATTCATCCCGATGATGCTGAACGTGGGGAACTAGCAGTTCAGATGGCCATTCACGGTGAAAAAGAGCTGGATACCGAGTTCAGTGTGGTTTGGCCCGATGGGTCTGTCCACATCATCAAAGCAGTTGCCATTACTCAGCATGATCATTTGGGCAATCCGGTCCGGATGGTTGGCACCAATTGGGATATCACGGAACAGAAAAATGCTGAATTGGCGCTTTCAAAAGCCAGAAACGAAGCCGATGCGGCCAACCGGTCGAAAAGTATATTTCTGGCCAACATGTCACACGAAATCCGGACGCCGCTCAATACAATTATCGGATTTTCGCAACTATTGTACCACGAACAGTTAACCGATACACAAAAAGAGTTTGCTGAATCCATTCATCGTTCGGGCGAACATTTGCTGAAGCTTCTGAACGACATTCTTGAATTATCTAAAATAGAAGCAGGCTTTGCAATTTTACATCCCAAAAACACCGATTTGAATTTCCTTTTTTCTGATCTGCAAATGATTTTCAAAGAACAGGCTCATACCAAACAGCTTCATTTGTTTTTTATAACAGAAGCGAACCTTCCGAGATACATCGTGGTTGATGACAATAAATTGCGCCAGATACTAATTAACCTGATCGGTAATTCACTGAAATTCACCAATGAAGGCGGCATCACCGTGCGGGCCCGTGCCGATCGGTCTGAAAAGCATAAAAGCTGGCTGATCATTGATGTTCAGGATTCGGGAACCGGGATTTCCAAAGAAGAAGTTGGCGAAATTTTTACGCAATTCGAACAGACAAGCAATGGGATCAAACAAAGCAATGGCAGTGGTTTGGGGCTTGCACTAAGCCGCGAACTGGCCATTTTGATGGGAGGTGGAATTACCGTTGCAAGTGAAGAAGGGAAAGGCTCGGTATTCACCATTCGTGTGGAAATAAAAGAAGGAAAACCGGAAGCTGGTAAAGAGAAAAACATTAAACGTATCATTGGAATCGATAAGCCCCGGCATAAATTTCTTATACTGGTTGTTGATGATGTGGAAGAAAACCTGAAAATGGTTGAACTTCTTCTGAATTCAGTCGGTTTTGAAACAATCGGAGCGGTTAATGGAGAAGATGCCGTGACTAAATTTGAGCAATGCAATCCACAATTGATTTTAATGGACATGCGCATGCCGGTTATGGATGGCTATGAGGCGACCCGCTGGATTAAATCGTCAGAAAAAGGGAAACAGACACCAATTGTTGCGTTGACTTCAAGCCTGTTTGAAGATACAAAAATAAAGTTAGCCGAACTCAACATTCAGGGCTACATTCGTAAACCGTTTCAGGAAAACGAGTTGTTCGACACTATTGGTAAAATTCTTGGGATTAGTTACCTCTACGAAAAAGAAAAATCAACTTCTTCTGAATCCAGATATCTCAATAAGCATATCCTTGAAAAAGACTTGGCCAAACTACCGAAAAATCTTGTAGACCAGCTGAAGGATGCTGTTGAAACTGCAGATTTTAATCTCTTCATTGAGCTGACTAAAAAGATTCATTCGATTCATCCGAAAATTTCAGATTATCTGATGACCCATGTCAACAGCTACGACTATGTTCACCTGATACAAATACTCACAAAAACCGAAAAGCATGAAAAATGAAGCAACAACTGATCTTCAATACATCGATGACATTCTTATTGTTGACGACGATACCGGAAATCTCAAATTACTGAACGATTTACTGAAAGCAAAAGGATTTAATATCCGTACTGTTCCCTCCGGGGGCCTGGCACTGCAAGCTGCAGAAAAAAAGAAACCGGACCTGATCCTCCTTGATATTATGATGCCGGAAATGGATGGATACGAAGTATTCCGGCAGTTAAAGAATAGCGCTCACCTGCAAGATGTACCTGTGATTTTTATCAGTGCACTGAATGATACAAAAAATATTGTAAGAGCAATAAATGAAGGCGGTGTCGATTATATCACTAAACCATTTCAACCAGAAGAAGTATTGGCCCGTGTAAATATACACCTTCAACTTCGCAGGCAAAGTATAGAACTGCATGAACTCAATGCGGCCAAAGACAAGTTTTTTTCAATAATTGCCCACGATCTGAGAAGCCCGTTCAATTCCATCATTGGCTTTAGTGAAATACTGTTAGAAAATGCACAAGTCCGGAATTACGATGTCTATGAAGAATATACGCAGATCATACTGAAGTCAGCCAGGCGGGCAATGGATTTGCTGTCGAACCTGATGGAATGGTCGCGGTCGCAAACCGGAAGAATAAATTTCAAACCTGAGTCTTTTGAAATGGCGAATATTATCGAAGAAATTGAACTTTTATTTACTGAAGTTGCCAAACAAAAGTCTATTCAGATCGTCAGGGAAATTCCCGAATCAGTTGCGGTCTTCGCCGATAAAGACATGATCAGTACGATTCTGAGAAACCTGGTTTCGAATGCAATCAAATTCACCTATTTTGGCGG
>JBAWZG010000233.1:0-6075 GCA_037143155.1 Bacteroidia bacterium | reverse complement strand
ATTATTTTTTCGTAATTCAGTTTATTGTTTGAGATATTTATTCTGAAGCAAGGCCAGGTGTTTAGTTGATTCCCGACTTCAAGACCCTTACTGAAATCGCCTTTGAACAGGTAAAACCGCATATTCATTTCCATATTGTCGGGATTCAGTTCTTCCCTGAAAACCAGTTTCTGTTCCTTCATTTTCCAGGTTGCAGCCAAATGTTCCACCGAACAATCTTTAACCAGACTATATCCGTTACCCATATAAATAAATCCGTTGGATAACGAAAAAGCCGGATCGTGTTTCAGGTCTGTGGGGATTTCAACAGCAATTTCCTCACCTGCTCCTGCAGAATAGAAAAGTCCGTTGGCAGCAGTATCGAATACAATTTCAACAGCACCATCGGCAGGCCGTTCGCACTGGATATCCAAACGGTATAGGTTCTCGTTGATTTTCTGTACACAGCTCTCAGTTTTTCCGGCCAGCACGGCAAAAGGAACCGGAAGAAAACTTGCAGTCTGAGCATATGATTTTGATAAATCCATCAGTTCCACTTTTCCGCTCTTCGTATCGACACGATAATTTTTATCCTCCAAAGGAAGAACACCTTTCAGTTTGTCCATAATTTCAGTTAAAATTTTATTGGCATTGGCCACTTCGGCAGCCGTATATTGCACTTCCACCAGCCATGGCGACCATCCGCTTGAGTCGGAAACCTCAGAAAGCAGCAAATGCCTCCAGGCCTGTTCGAGTAGTTTTTTAAGTTCACTTACGTCAACACCTTTTGAAGCCGCAAAATCAATCAGGCTTTCGGCCAACAAAATGACACTGCGTAAGCGATAGGACAAGGCCCTGGTGATTCCATCGGTCTCAATGCCCGTGCGCTGCCTGCCCATCCACATGAACGGCCCACAAACCGACATATTCCAGGTTCCTTCCGGAACAAACGGATAATCCGGAATCTGATAGCCTTTCAGGTTTTTAATTTTGCTGGCCAGTTCAGTCATAGTGACAAACTTGTAGCCTTCTTTTTCAAGTTTTTTAAACCGGTCAACGCTTTCCTTTTCCTGAGCCGGAACACGATAGAAATTACTGTTGTAATCGAGCGAGTTGAAAACCTCGCCATCGTCGAGGAATGCATAAGCCCAGGTCAGCCCGGGCAGATCTTTCTTGCTGTCGATCAATCCTAAAATCTGGTCATTGCCATAGTGAATATTTACCAACGGTAAAGTCTCATCGCGATACCAGCTATGCGGATCGGAACTGGTGGCAATCAAATCATATTTGCCTTTCAGCACACTGGCATATGCCGGAGTCCACTGAATTTCCTGGCCAAAGAAAACCCGTGAACGTTTCATTCCATTTTTAGCCAGAATCTGATCGCATATTTCGATCGACTTTTGAAGGTCGAGAGCCGGATAACCGATGAAAAACTGATCGGAATAGTGCGCAATAACCAATTCGATTTGACCCCGGTTGACCAGTTTTTTCAGGAGAGCCAGCACTTCAGGATGTTCTTCTGCAAAAACTTCGATGGCATAACCCTGAATTTCAATGTCAGATTTGTACTGAGGATTCTTTTCAAAAAACTGAAGTACCGGAAAGACGGACTCCCTGATGATGCGGTTCTCTATTTTGTAGTCGCCGGCAACATATTGTAAGTTGAAATGAAACATGCCAATGGCATATTTTTCCTGAGCTTTTGACGTTATGCCAATCAATAAGAATGCAACAAGGGTAAAAATTGTCTTAAACATTTTTTATTATTTACCCAGATTCCGATAGAACAAATCTTTGGCTTCTATCTTCATGCCAGGATTGTGCCCCTGTATCGCAAAATGGCCCGATTTGTATTCATTGTCGTCATATGTCATCACCAGTTTGTCATTAATCCAAAATTGAATATGATTGCCCACCATTTTAATGAGGTAATTGAACCATTCACCATCTTTGGTGAGCAATTCAGTTGCCTTTCCGGTAGGAGTTCCAGGTTTCCACAACCAGCCTGTATAAGCATCCTGGTTGTGGCAAATCTGGGCTTCATATCCACGAGGGAAACCATCGATGTTGTCAGCCGGTGGATTGGCCCGGAAATATACTCCGCTGTTGCTTTTTGAACCCGGATCGGCAGAAATCCGGAAAGTTCCTTTCAACTCAAAATCGGAACAAGTGGCATCGGTATAAATATGACCCATTCCACCCACGCCAACCAAAACTCCATCCTGAACCGACCAGATAGCTTTTCCGTGAACAGTCCAGCCGGACAGGTCTTTACCATTGAACAAAGAAATCCATTTCGATTTTGCCTGACTTGTTACTGAAAGGCCAATCAGTAACAGAACGACGATTACAAATGATAATTTTTTCATGTTTTATAGTCTTTTGTTGTTTTATAATTAACTTAACCAGATATACAGGAATAAGGTGATGGCTGCCAGGATACTCCAATGTAATCGCCAATCAGTAATTCCTTCGAATTTCGAGATCCCTTTGCTGTAATTGATTGTTGTCAGGACCAATTTTTCGGGTGCAGTTTTTTCAGTAAAAGCAGAAACCGTGAATAGAACACCAGTAATCAGCATTTCGGCCCAGAGACCACGATAACCAAAGTTCAAAGTTAGTTTATGGTGCAGAAATGGGAATACCGAGTTTCCTGCATTGGGTCCGAGTAATTGATCGATTACAAAAATGGTCGCCAATATTACTCCAACCACTACTGAAACAGCGGCTCCTTTTAAGGTAACTTTTTTACTGATGATGCCGAAAAAGATTGCGGGGAAAACTGGAATCACCAGATAGGCAGAAATGGTCTGTAAATATTTATACAATCCCTCTTCATTTTTATAAACCAGGTAAGCTGCTCCCATACCCAAAAAGGCTACGATCAAAATAACATAGCGGCCAAATGATACTTGTTTCTTTTCCGGAAAATTTGGGCGAAATTCAAGTAAAAAATCACGGACCACCAAGGTTGAAACGGAATTCAAAACTGCAATAGTCGAAGAGATGAGCGCTGCCATAAGCGACGCCAAAAGTAGTCCTCTTAATCCGGTCGGAAGGAGTTTATTGAGCAAAAGAACAAAAGTCTGTTTGGTTTCCTCGCCCTGCAAAACTCCCGGGAACAGCGCATAAGCAATAACACCGGGTAATGCAAAAATAAAAACCGGTGAAAGTTTCAAAAATATAGCAAACATGGCTCCCCACCTTGCATGATGAATATCCTTTGCAGCAAGTCCGCGTTGAACATTGACCTGATCAATTCCCCAGTAAAAAATTCCGGCATAAAAGGCAGTAGCCAAAATACCCCAGAACGGATAAACCGGATCGTCATATGGTTTGGCAATCGACATCATATGAGGAACTTTGGTCATCAAACCATCCCAGCCACCTACCTTATCGAGGCCGATAAAAAGCATAATAAAAGTACCTCCAAGCATAATAACGACCTGAATGACATCGGTATAAGCCACCGCAGTGAATCCTCCAAGCATCGTAAAAAGTGCCACGGCTATTCCTACAATCAAAACTGTTGTCATTACATTCCATCCAAGGATGCTGTTCAGAACGAGAGCACCGGCGAAAAGCGTAAAGGCCAGTTTTGTCATGATGCTTATCACCAGCATCAAACCTGAGAATAAGGTTCTGGCACGCCGGTTATAACGCAATTCAAGAAATTCAGGAATCGTAAATATTTTGTTTTTAATATAATACGGATACAAGACGGCACAGGCAAAGCCCAGTGTGATGGCGCAAGTTAATTCAACTGAACCTGCTGAAAGTCCGTAACGATAGGAATCGCCTGATAATCCGACCAGGTGCTCAGCTCCAATATTTGTTGCAAACATGGATGCCCCCACAATCGGCCATTTCATCGATCGGCCGCCCAGGAAAAAATTGGAACTGTTTTGGCCTGCCTTTTTGAGCCAGGCCATGTATAATCCAAATGAAAGACTTCCACCCATGACTACGGATAGAACAATCCAGTCCAGAAAAGTCAGAGATAAACTCATTGTATGTTAGTTTAAAGAGTATTTTTTCAAGCGTCATGGGACTCCATTTCATTCCGTCCTATGCTTATACATTTCGGGGCTTTGCCCCTTTAGTCCTGTAAGGACGACCTGTAACAACACTGGGTATAACCCCGTGAATTTTCAGTCGATTTTAGCCAAAATATCCAATCGTCGAATACTTTGAATCATTGCCCGGACCGTATGATAATTGATTTTCCAGGAATGCCCCATATGTGTCCAGATGGGTTCGCCTCTTCGCGATAGCAAAGGATACCACTCCCCGACTCCTTTATTCACCACTTTATCCAACACAAAACGATGGACATTTACGTATGCCTCCATGTACTTTTTGTCATCAAAAAGAATCACGCCATCAAGCAAACCAATCAAGACTTCAGCCTGTTGCCAGAATTCCTTTTCCTTGTCGTAAACTCCTCCTGAATGCGGACCTTCGACATAAACACCGCCAAATTCCCAATCGATCCCATTGTCAACAGTATGGTCAAAAATGATTCGGAATAATTCGGAATAACTTTTCGGATCAATTTTCAGGATGTGAAGTGCATGAATCAGCAACCAGGCAAATTCGGCATTGTGTCCGTAACAGGTGTTATCGGTCGCATTGCCTTTTTGTCCTTCTTCTGAAAAGCGATCCCAGCCCCAAATGATATCAAATTTGATTTGAGGGGCAACCGTCCAGTCCTTAAAAAACTGTGGAATACCGGTTTTGTAAACCGGATGGATGATGCGATTGATGAGCAAATCAATATCTTCAAGCAATTTCCGGCGATGGACATCTTTGCCGGTAGCTTCGTAAAGCGTCGTGTAGGCTTCCATTAGATGCATGTGTACATCGAGGGTTTTGCGATCGCCTCCCTGACTGCCAGGACCACAGATGGTCCAATCGCGGTGAAACATTTCCCAGTAGCCGCCATACATGGTATCGGTGCAGTATTTTTGAATCAAGTCAAAAACCTTTTCTGCATATTCCACTCCGCGCTGATCGCCGGTTGCCAGGGTATATTCACTCAGCGAATAGATGGCAAAACTGTGACCATAAATGATCTTCTGATCGATTTTTACATTTCCTTTCCGGTCCATCATCCAGTAGAAACCACCGAATTCCTTGTCCCACATTTTGCCGATCAGAAAATCGGCTCCGTGTTTGGCCATATCGGCATATTTTCCGTCGCCATATCCGGCACGGTGAGCCGATGAAATGGTGTACAGGCAGCGGGTTTGCGCAATCAGCGACTTTTCATCTTCGCCAGTATCTTTCCCGTCCTTATCGAAATGGGTGATAAAACCACCATTGGTTTTGTCGATCATCCGGTTGGTCCAGAATGGTAAAAGCTCGTTAACGAGATGGTTTTCTGCCTCGGTTTTTAAAATTGCAAGGTCATTTTTATTCATATTCTGTTAGTTAGATACTTTCTGAATTTAAAAGTTGAACCCGCTCCGGGGTTCCAAAATCAATATTCATCAAAGCCTCCGGTTGCACCGGAGGTTAATCAGATTCAAGTCCTCCGGACTTCTATTTCCCGGTCAATTCCTGATAAATTGCCAGCAAGAAGTCGCGGTTATCGGCTGTAAGATAATGCATTTCGCCACCCATTCGGTTGAATGTTTTGCAATAGCGCAGGTAATAGGCCGGATTATCCATCGGTGGCTCGCCATTCGTATTCCAGTCCCAGTCTGATTTGGCCAGATCGACGATCAGCATATAATGATTATCAATATGACCGCCCTTTTGAATGATCAGATTCTGCGACATCGACAGCGCCTTTTCAAAAATCATGGGCGACATCACCGCTGAGCCTATCGACATGTAAACTCCGTAATCCAGATTGCTGACACTTTTGGCGAAACTCAGGAAATCATTCTGTGCCACACGGCCAATGGCAGCTCCATGGTTCATCGGATGATTGTATATGATATCGTGACCGAACATCGGATGACCGGTAAACGGGATTCCCAATTCGTAGGCACGTGCCTGGACGGAATATTTCTTAAACGGATGAGGAATGCTCATGAATCCTGCCTGCAACTTGAATTTCTGAATCACTCCGGCCAGATCAATGGC
>JBAWZG010000232.1:0-6140 GCA_037143155.1 Bacteroidia bacterium | reverse complement strand
TCCACCGATTTGTATATAGACCGATTTCACTTTTGCTCTTAGAAATTTGTTGGTCCGGGTTTTCCAAATGCAACAACATTTTCGGGCTGAATCATTGCCCAGATTGAATAGATACCGATTGCTGTTCCGAATGGGAAACTGAATATTTCGATAACAGATAGAACAAGGGTAAGAATCCGGGCCCATTCTTTTCTTTTGTACAGGCCAATTCCAGCAAGGATACCCGGTACTGAAATGATAATAAAGACAATTGCAAGTGCATCGGCAACTATTGAAAGGATATTTCCTGCCTGTGGTTCATTAACAAATCCGACAACCACTTTAAGAACAGTGAAAACGAGTAAAGCAATCAACAGGTTGAAAATACTCAGGCCGATTTGAAGCGCGGCAACGACATTAATGTGTTTTTCCATGATGCTAAGTTTAAGTTTGGAGTTTTACTAATTTAAAATTACGCATAAAATCGTAAATAAAAGCATCCAAATTTGAGTTATCAGTTCTAAGAACTAATTTCACTTCAAAATAAGCTGAATAAAATAGCATGGAAGTTTTAAAAGTTGTTTTGCTGGCAATTCTACTTATGGGTCTGGTGTTTGCCGGCCTTGCCATACAGATGTTACTCAGGAAAGGCGGAAAGTTCCCGAATACACATGTTGGAAGCAATAAATACCTGAAATCGAAAGGTGTGACCTGTGCTCAAACCGATGACAAAATGGAACAGGCAAAAGCCCGAAAGGAGCTTCGATATAAAAAGTTTTCGTTGGATAATAAAGGCAATAAAACCTTTGGATGATTCAGTATTCTATACCGCCGGAAGAATTTCCTGTTTTCCGGAGTTTCCCTGGATGAAGTGAATGGATATCTCGTTGAACAGGTTTGCCTGATCGAGATTACAGCAATGGCCACTGTTTTTAATGATTTCAAGTTTGGCATTTACTTGCTTTTTAACCAGATCGGCAACCATCGGGAGAAACATATGATCACCATCGCCCATCAGGTACAACACAGGTGCTGTAGGTTCTCTTTTCAAAAAATAATTCAGGTTGGATTTGATTTCCCTGCTCATTTTCATCCATTTACTGAATTCTTTATCGCCCAGTTTAATGGCTTCTTTGATGAAGATATTCCGGGATTCGCGATGTCTCCGGTAGGGCATCAGAATGAGGGCGTTCAGTTTATACAACCACATGTAAGGCAAAACCGAATTCAGGATTTTCGCCATGCTAATCAGTACCTTGATGGTTTTATTGAATTGAATGATTGCTCCTCCGAGAATGATCGATTCGGCCCGGCCGGGAGCCAGCTTATCGATTGCCCGGATAACAACACAACCAAGCGAAATCCCTACCAGATGTGCCTTTTGAATTTTGTAGAAATCCATAATGCGGATCACATCCATGGCTACTTCATCGAATGAATATTCGGAATCTTCTTCTGAAATTGCTGGTTTTGATTTGCCATGCCCGCGTAAATCAACCAAAAGAACATTAAAATGTTTCTTGAAATCTTTCAGTTGACGAAACCATACTCCATTACTGCCGCCTGCACCATGGACGAAAACTACCCAGGTCTTTGATTTCGGATGTATGAATTTACGGTGATAAATCATTAGTTCATAGCAATAATGAAAAGTCAAAAGTACAAAATTAACAGCAGTGGGAAAAGTAAATTAAAAATACCATCACAAAATGTGACTTCAGAAATCAATGAAAATCCAGAATTAACCGCCAAAGTCATCAAAAAGTACGTTCTCATCAGGCACTCCAAGATCATATAACATCTTGTTTACTGCAATGTTCATCATTGGAGGGCCGCAGAGGTAGTAATCAATTTCTTCGGGTTCTTCGTGCTTGTCAAGGTATTGGTCGAAAATTACCTGGTGGATAAATCCTTTGGCGCCGGTCCAGTTGTCCTCTGGTTGCGGATCGGATAATGCAAGGTGAAACGAGAAATTCGGAAATCTGTTCTGAATATCCATGAACTCTTCGTAGTAAAAAACTTCGCTCCACGATCGCGCCCCGTACCAGAAAGTCACTTTCTTTTTAGTTTCGTGTACGGTATGAAACAAGTGGAAAAGATGCGAACGCATCGGAGCCATACCGGCACCACCACCAATAAACATCATTTCGTTGTGATTGTCCTTCAGGAAAAATTCGCCAAAAGGACCTGATATGGTTACTTTATCACCCGGTTTGAGTGAGAAAATATAGGAAGAACAAATTCCGGGATTTATTTTCTGGAATCCGCCATTCGCGCGATCGAACGGTGGCGTTGCAATGCGGATATTCAGCATCACAATATTTCCTTCGGCCGGGTGGTTGGCCATGGAATAGGCACGGAATGTAGGTTCCGGATTCTTCATCTGAAGTTTGAACATTCCATATTTTTCCCATTCAGGGCGGTATTCGTCGCCGATATTCATGTCTTTGAAATCAACGGTAATCTCCGGCACGTCAATCTGAATATAACCGCCTGATTTAAAATTCAGGTTTTCACCTTCAGGAAGTTTAACCACAAACTCCTTGATATAGGTTGCCACATTGTTGTTCGATACCACCTCGCATTCCCATTTTTTTACGCCCAGAATATGTTCAGGAATTTTTATTTTCATGTCCTGGCGAACTTTGACCTGACAACCCAGCCGCCAGTGTTCGTGTTGCTCTTTGCGGGTAAAATGATCGGTTTCAGTCGCCAGGATTGAACCTCCGCCATCAGGTACCTGGCATCGGCATTGCCCGCATGTACCACCACCACCGCATGCTGACGGAAGAAATATTTCATTTTCGGACAAAGTGGAAAGCAATGTACTTCCCGGTTGAACAATGACTTCCGTTTCGTCGTTGATGCTGATTTTTACCGTACCTACTGCGGTAAGTTTTGCCCGCGCATACAACAGGGCTGAAACCAACATCAGCACGATGACCAAAAAGGCCACGATACTTGAAATAACTACAAAAATGACTGAACCTATGATCATGTGATTTGAATTTTATGCTCGTTACACCTTAATTCCGAGGAAACTCATAAAGGCAATTCCCATTAAACCGGTGATGATAAATGTAATACCAATGCCTCTCAACGGGGCCGGAATCTTATTGTATTTCAGTTTTTCACGAACTGCAGCAAGCGATACAATGGCAAGCATCCAGCCAACGCCGGACCCAAGTCCCCATGATAAAACTTCGCCGATATTTTTGTATTCACGCTGTTCCATGAACAGTGATCCGGCCAGGATGGCGCAGTTCACAGCAATCAGCGGAAGAAAAATCCCCAGTGAATTGTATAAGGCGGGCGAAAATTTCTCGATAATCATCTCCACCAACTGCGTCATGGCCGCGATAGTGGCGATGTAAACCATGAAACTGAGGAATGAAAGATCGACATCCTTGAAACTATCGCTGATCCAAACCAAAGCTCCGGGCTTCATAACATGTTCAAGCAAAAGATAATTGATCGGTACGGTAATGATCTGAACGAAAATTACGGCAACGCCTAATCCTATCGAGGTTTTTACTGTTTTCGAAACGGCCAGATATGAACACATCCCGATGAAAAAAGCGAAGATCATGTTGTCGATAAAGACCGACCGGATGAATATATTTATAATTTCCTGCATAATCGTTTGGTTTTTGAGTTAGTCTTTTTCAATCAGTTCTTTGTTAAAGCTTCTCTGTATCCAGATAATGACTCCGACCAGAACCAAAGCCATGGTTGGCATAATCATCATTCCGTTGTTGATGTATCCGGCATCGTAAAATGACTGTGGAACAACCTGATATCCGAGTATGGCTCCTGAACCGAATAATTCCCGGATGAATGCGACGACGATTAAAATCAGGGCATACCCAATTCCGTTTCCAATTCCATCGATAAATGATGGCCAGGGTTTGTTTCCCATTGCAAAAGCTTCCAGCCGGCCCATGATGATGCAGTTCGTAATGATTAGTCCGACATATACCGATAGCTGTTTGCTCACATCATAAACAAATGCGCGTAAAAGCTGATCAACCAGGATGACCATGGAAGCGACCACTACCAATTGCACAATGATGCGGATTCGCGGCGGTATTGAATTTCGCATAGCAGAAATAACAAGGTTTGAAAATGCGGTAACCACCATCACTGAAAGTCCCATCACAATGGCAGGTTTTAATTTGGTGGTTACAGCCAGAGCCGAGCAAATTCCTAAAATCTGCACCGTTACCGGGTTCTCCAGATTCAGGGGATTCGACAGGAGTTTGAAATTTTTCGAAGTCAAGATGCTCATCGGGTTGAATTTATTGGTGTCGGTTTTTGATAAAATAAGGTTTGTATTGCACCAGGCAGGAATCCAGCATAGCTTCCAGTGCTTTGGAGGTAATCGTACCGCCTGAAATAGCATCTACTGCATGTGGATCGTCTTTCTTTGCTCCGCCTTTCAGCACTTTTACAGAAACGAATTCCGTTGAGTCTTTGAAAATTTTCTTTCCGAAGAATGGTTTTTGAAACCATTCGGTAGAGATTTCAGCTCCCAATCCCGGAGTTTCGCCCTGGTGATCGAATATTGCTCCGTAAACGGTATTCAGATCAGGCTGGAGCGAGATATATCCCCAGATCGGGCCCCAGAGTCCTTTGCCCCGTAGTGGCATCACGTAGGCCTTGGTCTGGTCGTCGAGTGTTCCGATAAAAACCGGAAGCACGCGTTCCGAAGCAGGCTTTCCAAGCTCTTTTTTCAAATCAACATCGAATGCAACACCTTCCTGCTTTTCGCCTTTGTTGTTGATCACATAACTGTCGGTAATGTATTTGGCATACAGATCAACCGCGTTTTTAACCGTAGATTTTATCCGGATGGATGCAAGAATGTTTTGCTTTTTCTCTACCTCGATATTCTTGTCCTGATATGGTTTTAATTGCATGGCCGCCAGTGATAAAAGCAAAGCTACGACAACTACCATGATAGTGGAAAAGATAAAAGTATAGTTATTACTGAAGTTCTTCATAGTTTTCCTTGTTATGCGTTAGCTTTCAGTTTGGCTCGTTTCATTCTGCGTTTAATGTGACTTTCGATGACGAAATAATCAATCAACGGCGACCAGATATTCATCAGCAGGATGGCAAGCATCATTCCTTCCGGATAGGCCGGATTGAATACCCGGATGGTAACGGCGAAAGCTCCAATCATGAATCCGTAAATCCATTTGCCTTTTTCGGTGTGTGCGGCAGTCACCGGATCGGTTGCCATGAAAACGGTCCCGAAAGCAAATCCACCCATCACCAAATGATAATACGGCGGCAGAGCCATGTAATCGTTAACAGCCAGCAGGTTGCAAAGGAAGCCAATGGCAAGTGCACCAAATACGGTGGAAAGCATGATTTTCCAGCTTGCGATTCCGGTAAAAATCAGGATTGCTGCGCCGATTAATATGGCTAATGTCGATGTTTCACCAATCGAACCTGGGATAAATCCCATAAACATGTCGTAAAATGAGGCCATTTTTGAAGAGGCACCCTGGGCCAATTGTGCCAACGGCGTTGCACCTGAAAAACCGTCAACAGGAACTTTGGTTGGTAAATCGTAAATCCACACCGCATCGCCTGACATTTTCGAAGGATAGGCAAAGAATAAAAATGCGCGCGCCACCAGTGCGACATTCATGATGTTGTAACCGGTTCCGCCGAATATTTCTTTACCAAAAATCACTGCAAAAGCAACGGCAAGGGCAAGCATCCAAAGCGGTATATTTACCGGCAGAATCAATGGAATCAATATTCCGGTGACCAGATATCCTTCGTTGACTTCGTGTCCGCGGATTTGAGCAGAAATGAATTCAATACCAAGGCCGACGCCATAAGAAACAATGATGAGCGGAAGTATTTTCAGAAATCCGAACAGGAAGTTTTCAGGAATACCCCGTTCAATGCCAAATGCAAGGCCGTTTTGGTAGCCGATATTCCAGCTTCCAAAAAGCAAGGCAGGAACCAAAGCCAAAATCACAACAGTCATGGTTCTTTTCAGGTCGATGGCATCGTGGATGTGAACCCCATTTTTGGACGTGCGGTTAGGCGTAAAAAGGAATGTCTCGATGGCACCAAAAGTAGAACCGAATTTGGCCAGTTTGCCACCCTTTTGGAAATGCGGCTTATTATTATCTATCAGT
>JBAWZG010000231.1:0-6179 GCA_037143155.1 Bacteroidia bacterium | reverse complement strand
TCTGGCTCAGCTCCGGAAATTGTTTCGCGGGAATTGGGTTCAGCCTATACGATTACAAGAAAAACCTACGAGAACACCACTATTTACGGTGCGAAATCAGCTGATTTAAGTTTCTTTTTCGCATGTAACGACGATGTTTTCATGGTCAGCGAAGATTTTATTCTAATCGAGACGGCAATCCGTCACTCGATCTCAGAAAATCTTCTGACAAATCAGGAATTTACTGAAGTTTATAAAACCATTGAAGAGAGTTCGCTGGCCAATATCTTCATCAATCACCTGACCATTCATCAGCTTTTATCCCGCCTGGTTTCTCCGGAGATCAAGAAAAACATCAGCCAGATTGCTTCATTTTCAAACTGGTCGGAACTCGATCTTTCTGCAAATTCTTCCATCCTTGAATTGAATGGATATAGCGTAACCCGGGATTCAAGCGATAATTACCTGAATATTTTCAGGAATCAGGAAGCTCCAAAATCAACTATTGAAAAAGCAATTCCGGTCAATGCTTCTTATTTTGTAGCCCTGAATCTAAAAAATACGAGCACATTTCTCGATCATTACGAAACGTACATCAAGGCCAATGGCAGTTTTTATCCCCGCGAAATGAGCCTGATTGACTTTCAGAAAAAAACGAACACCAATCCGGTCAAACTAATCAAGGAATTGGGTGGAACACAGTTTGCCGGGGTTTATACCACCATCAATAAGTCGAATCCAACGCAAAACCGCTTTTTTGTAACCGAACTGGTTAATACTTCGGACGGCAAGGAAAAGCTCCTGAAGGCAGTTGCTGAATATAACAAGGCAGCATCAGCTCAGGCGAGTACCGTATTCATTGCTGACAGTAAAAATAAGTTCGACATCTATCGTCTGCCAATCAGTAACATGGCCGAATCGCTGTTCGGAAGAATCTTTTCAGGAATTGACGGACAATATTTTGTATTATACAAAAAATACCTGATTTGGGGTGACAATTTACCTGGCCTGAAAAACTATCTGAAAAGTCTGGCCACAGAAAAAACACTGGCCAACGATTCCATCTACAAGGCTTATTCTGCTACCGGCCAGCCGAATCCAAACTTATCCATTTATGGTAAAGTTCCAAAAATATTCCGTCTAAAAGATGCCATGCTCAAGCCTGAAGTAAGTTCGATGCTCTCTGAAAATGAGGATATTATTCGGAAATTCAGCACCTTTTCATGGCAATTTTCAGTTTCTGATCACATGATTAAAAATCAGATCCGGATAAAATACGATCCGAATATTAAAGAAGAACCTCAGGCAGTATGGCAGCTTAAACTGGAAGCACCATTGGCTCAAAAGCCAAAAATGGTCCTAAACCATAAGGATCTTCCGAACCGGGAAGTGATCGTTTGTGACAAAGCGAACAATGTTTACCTGATCAATAAAGACGGATTGATTTTATGGACCATGAATATTCCCGGGGAGATTATTTCTGAAATCCACCAGATCGATCTTTTCCAGAACAATAAGTTCCAATATGTTTTCAATAGCAAAACTCAAATTTATGTGATCGACCGCATGGGAAATAAAGTCGGAAAATTCCCGGTAACCCTGAAATCAATGGCATCCAATGGAGTATCGGTTGTTGATTATGGAAAAAATAAAGAATTCCGCTTTTTTGTTGCAGGAGCAGACCAAAAGATATATGCATTCGACCGCTGGGGAAAACTTGTTTCCAATTGGAACTTTACCGCTTCGGTCGGCCCGATAACTGAACCGGGAGAACGTTATGAAGTTGCCGACAAAGATTACCTTGTCTTCAGCGACAAACAGAACTCATACTTCCTCGACCGTCAGGGCAAAAGCCGTGATCTCAATCCTACCCCGTTCGAACGCTCCGGCAATCCTGTATATTTCTTAAATAAGGGCAATCCGAGCCTGATTTCAACTGATCCGTCAGGAAAAATACATATTCTGGATTTCACCGGGCAGGCTGAAGTTAAGGAAGTTGGCAAATTTGGAGCAGGACATCGATTCTTGGCTGCTGATCTGGATGGAAATGGTTCAACTGAATATCTTTTCACTGAAGGAAAAAAACTCACAGCGTTTGCCTCGGATGGTAAAAAACTTTTCGAACGGTCGTTTCCGGAGAATATAAGTGAAACTCCTTTGGTGTGTTCCTTTGGTGCGGGTATGAATAAAATTGGTGTGGTTACCGGCGGCGAAAACAAAGTTTATCTTCTGAACAAGGATGGCTCTGTCGTACAAGGTTTTCCGATGGAAGGAAACAGTAGTTTCACACTCAGTAAATTTAATGACGCAACAGGCTGGTACAATCTGATTGTAGGCTCCGAAGGAAATACATTGGTGAATTACCGGATTGAGTAATTTTGATTTAGAATTTCAGGATAAAGCAGAATCGAGTCTTTTATAAATTTTTGACCATCTTCAACAAGACTGACCACAAATCATTCATATCCATTATTTTATCTATATTTGGTGGCTGAAGAAGTCAAATTATTTGAAAGCAGCAATAAGCTTGATCAAACGCTGAATTGAATTCCAAAATTGTTGTTTCTTTTATTATCATATTGCTAAACAACAAAATACCACTATCGTGGTATTTTATGAAAAATTTTTAATGCCTACCCTTGTAGAAAATTTTTAATTCGAAAAGTGAATTGTTGCGTTGAAATGAATAACTTAAAAATAATCTATGAAATTACTATTTACACTATTGTTTGTGAGTTCTTTCACATTTTCTTCGCTTTATGCTCAGGAAATGAAACAAGTAGACCTTCAGGATGTCATTATTTTAGGAAACCGTGGAAGTATCCGGACCAAAGTAAATTCGCCGGTTCCGGTGGATGTTATTGACGTCAAAAAAATTCAGTCGGCAACGCCGCTCAACAATCTGAATGACTTGCTGAACTATCTGGTTCCCTCATTCAACGCCAACCGCCAGTCGGCATCTGACGGTACGGAACACATCGACCCGGCATCACTTCGTGGACTCGGTCCCGATCAGGTTTTGGTATTAGTAAACGGGAAGCGTCGCCACACCACTTCGCTGGTGAATTATCAGAATACGGTTGGAAACGGTTCGGTAGGTACCGATTTGAGCGCAATTCCGGTTGCTGCTGTCGACCGGATAGAAGTTCTTCGTGATGGTGCATCGGCTCAGTACGGTTCTGATGCAATTGCCGGAGTCATAAATATTATTCTGAAAAAAGATTTCGGACTGAGTTCTTCGGTCACTTATGGTCAGACGTCCAAAAACGATGGACAGACCGTGGGAGTTGACCTCAATTATGGCGCTAAACTGGGAAGCAACGGATTCATTAACCTCACCGGATTATTTAACAACCGCGAAAAAACGAACCGGAGCCAAAACCACAATTTGATTATTTTCGATCAATCGGCATTGAACAACTATTTTTCATACGATTTTACTGATAATCCTGAAGCTTCGCGGGCATTCGACGATGCACAAATTGCAGCAAAAGGCTTGAATAGAAACGATTTTAACTTCCAGATTGGAGATGCAAAAATCCGGAACGTACAACTTTTCCTGAATAGCGAGTTCAGTTTAGGTTCAAAAGTTCAGGCCTATATTTTTGGTGGATCAAGTTTCAGAAATGGAGTTGGATTTGGCTTCCGCAGGTTGCCGAGCGAACTGACTTCTGAAGCAATCGCTGTTTATCCCAATGGATTTCAACCCGAATTACAATCTAACATTGTTGATCATTCCATTTCAGCCGGACTGAAATTTGCTGTCAGCAAATGGAATGTTGATTTGAGCAATACCTTTGGTTATAATCAGTTCGACTATCGGGTTGAGAAATCATTTAATTATGCTTTGGGCGATCGCAGTCCGACAAGTTTCAATGCCGGATACCACAGCTTTGCACAAAATACACTTGATGCCAGCGCCGATCGCAAATTCGATTTGCTTGCTGGCCTGAATGTTGCACTGGGTGCAGAGTTTCGCTCAGAAAAGTATCAGATTGGTAACGGCGACGGATCGGCATTTTACGGCAGTGGTTCAGAATCTTTCCCTGGTTTTGGCTTAAGCAACAATGTGAATGAAAGCCGTTCAAATACTGCGGCTTACTTACAAGGTGATTTGGACATTACCAAAAAAATCTATCTTGGAGCTGCTGTTCGAACTGAAAATTACTCCGATTTTGGAAGCACCTTCAACTATAAATTGGCCGCGAGATGGGAAGTGATCGACCATTTGGCCGTTCGTGCAGCCTTCAGTACAGGTTTCAGGGCACCATCGTTGCAGCAAAGTTATTTCAACAACATTGCCACCGATGTGGTTGATGGCGTGCTGCTCAACTCCGGAATTTTCAGGAACAACAGTGAGGTGGCCAAAGCCATCGGAATTCAGAAACTAAAGCAGGAAACTTCAAAAAATATCAGTGCCGGGGTAACCTGGAGTCCGCTCAACGACCTTAGCTTTTCAGTAGATGCTTACCAGATTCAAATCGACAACCGGGTTATCCTGACCGGAAATCTCGGGAATGATTCCTACGGCAACCCGGTAGATGAAATCAGGGCTTTTTTCAAGCCTTTTGGTACACAAACCGGTCGGTTCTTTACCAATGCAATCAACACCGGTACGAATGGAATTGATGCCGTATCGAATTACAAATGGAGGCTAAAAGTTGGAGTTATTGACATTTCTCTGGCATACAATTACAGCAAAACAAAAATCGAACGAAACGCCGACGGAACAATCAAATACAACGCTTTCCCAGCGTTTTTGACCAAATTTCCAGATCAGAAAGATGTATTCTTTGGACCACAGGAACAGAGCCTGATAGAGACCAACAATCCGGTTCAGAAAGGTGCATTGCGACTAAACTACTCCAATAAGAAATGGAACGTATTGCTGGCCAATACCTATTTTGGCGAAGTTACCCGTAATGGATTTCCTTTCGGAATTGAGCAAAAACATTCGCCCAAAGTGGTTACCGATCTGTCTGTAGGATATAATCTGCTTTCGAATCTGCGTCTTACCGTTGGAGCAAACAATCTTCTGGATGTTTATCCGGATTTACAGAAATATGAAAACTCCTATTTTGGAGTATTTAAATATGCCCCGGTACAAATGGGAACAACCGGGGCATTCTATTTTGCCCGCTTAAATTTTACGATCTGAGAATTCGAAGCGCAAATAGTTGTACCACCGCAAAAAAATGAATACAATTGAGGCTTAATTAAATTGCATTGAAGAAGATTTCATGGTTTACTGCAGCCGCTTTGGTGGTTTCGAATATGATTGGCACCGGGGTTTTCACTTCGCTGGGCTACCAGGTCGCCTTTCTGAATAACACGATTACCATCCTGTTGCTGTGGGCGCTTGGCGGCTTATTGGCACTCCTCGGCACTTTTTGCTATGCCGAACTGGGAAATTACTATAAAGAGTCCGGCGGAGATTATATCTTTCTCTCCCGGGCTTTTCATCCCATTTTGGGCTATCTGACCAGCTGGATTTCCCTGGTTGTAGGCTTCTCAGCGCCTGTTTCGCTCGCAGCCTTGGCCATGAGTAAATACCTTCAAATCTTTGGTTGGGATCTGGGCAGTGGATTTGCCATTTGGGTCATCGTTTTGGTGGCTATTACCCAGTCCATCAGCCTGAAATCGAGCAGCAATTTTCAGAATATCTTTACCGTGATCAAGGTGTTGTTTGTCCTGGTACTCATTATTCTTGGACTAACGATGGCTTCACAGGGAGAAAGTTCTTTGCACTGGGATGGTTCCTGGATTTCCGAAATTCAGCACCCGTCTTTCGCTTTTTCGCTGGTATTTGTTTCGTTTGCCTACACCGGATGGAACTCCGCTTCGTACATCGTTTCCGAAATAAAAAATCCAAAGAAAAACCTTTCCAAAGCGTTGATATTAGGGACGCTTTTTGTCACAACAGTCTATATTCTCCTGAACTTTGTATTTCTGAAACACGCATCGATTGCCGTCCTGTCGAATCAGGAAGATGTGGCTTCGATAGCCGCTCAGAACTTTTTAGGATCGACCGGTGCCAAATGGGTGTGCTTCTTTATTTCAGCTCAACTCATTGCAACCATCAGCGGTTATTTATGGATCGGTTCACGAATTTGTTACGCAACCTCGAAGGAGCATAAACTCTGGAGTTTCATGAATAAATCGAGAAACGAAACACCATATATTGCCGTTTGGGTTCAGGC
>JBAWZG010000230.1:0-6240 GCA_037143155.1 Bacteroidia bacterium | reverse complement strand
CCAAAGGGAGGAGTTTGGAAATTTTTAGCGGAACGTATTCGGTTTTTAGCTTTTTATCCTTCAGCGGCGGCGGCCCGATACATCGGTCTGGTTACTTTTTCCAGCTGAAGGGAAAAAGTAACAGCCCGTCCGGCTTGAGGACAAAGCATTGAAATAGAATATATTTTAAAATTGTTCTAAACATTAAGGATATTCCCCATCAATAATATCATGTGATCCTTTTTAATACTTCATTTCCAATTTTCAACGTCGTTCACTTTTCAGAAACAAAAAAATAGTTCTTCAAAATCGTAACCTGAAATAAAAAAAAGCCTCCGAAGTCGGAAGCTTGATGGATTTATACGAATTCCCGATGCAGGAAAATAACGGGTAATTGCCTTTAAAATCAAAATTTCTGGCAATCAGGCCGCTCTCATTGCGAATGCTTTGGTCAGAATATCAGGGTAAATCTCAAGGAAATTCTCATAGCACCACTCTTTCAAAGAGTTAATTTCTGATTCTCCAACCCAGCTGATACATTTGGCCAGTTCCTTCCTGAATAATTCACGGCTAAAACTAACTTTCGGTAAAATATCTTTTGCGTATTCTAACATGATTGCTGTTTTTTTGTTTTCTACAATTGTTTCTTAAAAATAACGAATTTTCATCAATCTAAAGTATGTCTAAAATCAGGATTAACAGAGTTTAACAGTACAATCCGGCTGTGTTCCAGATAAGCATCTGGAATACAGCCGGCTATCGAAACTGCATTCCAGGCTGCTTCTAAACATCTTTGATGTCAAAACTTAATTGCACAAACAAACAGCTTTTGGATTACGATTCAGTAACAATTGAATTAATAAATCGCGACACTTTTTGCTCCAAAAGGTCAGTTCCTTCAAGTGCTTTTACAAATGCACTTCCTAAAATGGCTCCGCTTGCATATTGACAGGCATTCCAGAAAGTTTCGGAATTTGATATGCCAAACCCAATCATCCGAGGATTTTTTAATTTCATCAAATTGACCCGTTCAAAATAATCTTTCTGGAAGTCGGTTACACTCGATTTGGCACCTGTAGTGGCATTGCTCGAAACCATGTAAATAAATCCTTCCGAAATTCCATCAATGGTTCTCATCCGATCTTCCGAAGTTTGGGGTGTGATCAGGAAAATGTTGTGCAGATTGTTGTTTTCAAAAACAGTCCGAAAATCTTCTTCATAAACCGATAATGGCAAATCCGGAATAATCAGCCCGTCAATTCCAACTTCCCTGCATTTTTCACAAAAAGCTTCCACTCCATATTGCAATACCGGATTGATATAACCCATCAGGATCAGAGGAATGTCTGCCACTTGCCGGATATCTTTTAACTGGTCGAACAGTTTGCGAATACTCATTCCATTCTGCAATGCAATCAGACTGCTGTGTTGGATCACAGGCCCATCGGCTACCGGATCTGAAAATGGCATCCCAATCTCAATCAGGTCAACGCCATTTTTTACCAGTTCCTGAATAATTGGAACTGTATCCTCCAAAACCGGGTATCCGGCTGTAAAATAGACGGAGAGTATATGTTCCTTTTTCTCCTGAAAGAGTTTGTTGATTCTGTTTTTCATAGTTTTAGAAGCCCACTAAATCCTCCGAAGGGGGACTTGGATGATGGCATATTTTAAGGTTTAAAGCCCCCTCTAAATCTCCCCCGAAGGGTGAGACTTAAGTTGGTACATATTCACAACATTTTATTTTTTTTCACAATAACTTGAGAACTCGGGTTTTTAAGCGCTCCCCTTCGGGGAGGGATTGGGAGGGGCTTTAATATCCAAAATGATTCAAATAGGTTTCCATGTCTTTGTCACCCCTTCCGGAGAGATTAATGACTGAAACCTCCTCTGGTTTTAGTTGAATCTTTTTTAATGCTGCCAAAGCATGAGCAGACTCCAGCGCAGGAATAATTCCTTCCAGGCGGGTCAGTTCCAAAGCGGCATCCAGCACTTCGGCATCGGTTGCCCAAAGGTATTTGGCACGTTGGCTGGTAAATAAATTGGCGTGCATCGGTCCAATTCCGGGGTAATCCAATCCGGCAGAAATCGAATACGGCTCGGTAATTTGGCCATCTTTGGTTTGCATTAGAATAGAACGTGAACTGTGTAAAACCCCGGGAGATCCAAGAGTCAAGGTGGCTGCCGTTTCGTGGGTTTCGATACCCTTACCTGCAGCTTCAACACCAATCAGTTCCACATTTTCCTGATCCAAAAAATGATAAAAAGCACCTGCAGCATTGCTTCCACCTCCCACACAGGCAATCACCCTGGTAGGATTATCGCGCCCGGTTTGCTCCTCCAACTGCCAGCGGATTTCTTCAGAAATAACCGACTGAAACCGTGCGACCATATCAGGATATGGATGAGGACCGACAACCGAACCAATAATGTAGTGCGTATCCACCGGATTGTTGATCCAGTCGCGCATGGCCTCGTTGGTTGCGTCTTTCAATGTTTGGTTGCCACTGATAGCCGGAATGACTTCAGCGCCCAACATCCGCATTTTTTTGACATTCGGTGCCTGCCGCTCCACATCAACTGCTCCCATGTAAACGATACATTCCAAACCCATGAGCGCACAAACTGTGGCAGTTGCCAGTCCATGCTGACCAGCCCCGGTTTCAGCAATTATGCGGTGTTTACCCAGCTTTTGTGCAACCAGAATTTGCCCGATGGTGTTGTTTATTTTATGGGAACCGGTGTGATTCAAATCTTCACGCTTCAGATAAATCTTGCTTTGGTATTTCTCTGAAAGCCGTTTGGCCAGATACAAGGGCGATGGCCGTCCCACGTAGTTTTTCAACAAATCAACAAATTCCTGTCTGAAATCATACGAGTTGATGATTTCGAGATAGTTATGCTGCAATTCTTCGATATTCGGCACCATCATTTCGGGGATGTATGCCCCGCCGAATTCGCCATAATAACCTTTTTCGTTTACCTGAAATGACATATAATTGATATAATAGCCCCCTTCTTATTCCCCCGAAGTGGGAAAGATTTGAGCTTGCGTTATAAATTTTGATTCTCTTATTTCAGCGATAAATTCTCTGACTTTTCGAACGTCCTTCATCGAGGCTCTGATTTCAAATCCACTGTTGATATCAACTCCGAATAATTGCGAATGCTGAAAACTTAGAATGGCTCTCACATCTTCTGGACCAATGCCGCCACTCAGAAAGAACGGAATATGGCCACTATAATTATCGAGCAACTTCCAGTTAAACTTTTGTCCGGTACCGCCCGGAAGTTCTCCTTTGGTATCGAACAGAAAATAGTCGCAAACTCCTGAATACGCCTCCAGAACTTCAAAGTCAAACTGTTCGTCAACCGAAAAGGCTTTGAAAACGATGATTCCTGTATTCTTAATCTGCTGACAATATTCCGGACTTTCATTTCCGTGCAGCTGAACTACATCCAATTTCCAGCTTGCAACAATTTCCATTACCTTTTCCGGAGTCTCATCCACAAAAACGCCTACTTTCTGAACCGAATCCGAAACAGCTGCAAGTAGTTCAGGCAAAGGTTCGAAGCCAACAAACCGTTTGCTTTTCGGGTAGAAAATGAATCCCAGAAAGTCGGGCAATGCATCAACAATTCCTGAAATGTTTTCAGGATCGCGCATTCCACAGACTTTTATTTTTAAGGTGTTCATAGTTCTTATTAGTTTGTTAGATTCATCCCGTCATCCTGAACTTGTTTCAGGATCTCAATTGATTAAGGACAGACCCCGAAATAAATTCGGGGGACTGGTGTGCCAAATTTCTATTTCAATTTCTCAATAAACTCATTACAGGCTTTCCCCGGATCATCCGTTTTCATAAAGGTTTCGCCAATCAGGAAACCTTTAAACCCGGCCGCACGAAGCTGTTTGATGCTTTCAGGATCAGAAATTCCACTCTCCGAGATTTTCACAAACTGTTCCGGAATAAGCATGCTCAACCGGACTGAAGTCTGAATATCCACTTCAAAAGTTTTCAGGTTGCGGTTATTCACTCCAACCAAATCGACCTGTGGATTCAGCTTTTCCAGTTCTTCGGCACTGTGAACTTCCACCAAAACTTCTAAGCCAATTTCCTTGGCAGTTTGAGTCAGTTCGAGCAGCAAACTTTTGCTCAGACTTTCGGCAATAAGCAAAATTACATCGGCGCCATGTGCACGGGCTTCGTAAATCTGATATGGATCGAGCATAAAATCCTTTCGCAAAATCGGAGTGTTTTTATTGGCCCAGCGAGCTGATGCCAGATTTTCAAACGAGCCTCCAAAAAACCGCTCATCAGTCAGTACCGACAATCCGCTTGCCCCTGCAGCAACATATGCGGCGGTTACTTCAGAAGCTTCGGCATCAGCATTTATTACCCCTTTTGATGGAGATTGTGTTTTGAATTCGGCAATCACTCCACTCGCACCTTCAGCCAGCAATGCGGCTTTCAGCGAATTCGTCTTTCGTTTGAAATAAGGTGATTCCATTAATTGTTCCAACGAAATCTTGCTTTTTGCCTCAGCAATTTCGGTTCGTTTATTGTTGTTAATCTGATCAAGTATATTCATAGTTATAAGGAGCCTCCCCCCGCCCCTCCGAAGGAGGGGTGAAAGAACTGGCATTCGTTTGTTTATTATTTAGTTTGCACCAGCAATGGATTGCCTTCCGTAGGCAGGGGTGTTTGGCTTCATTTATTCAATTCGATGAGTTTCTGAAATGCCTTCAAAGCCCGTTTACTTTCGAGCGATTCCCATGCTTCGGCAACACAATCGACCAGCAATTTCCAGGGATGGATACATTGAATTCCGAGAGCAGTATTGGCAACCACCACATTTTTCTGTGCTGTTGTCCCTGTTCCTTCCAATACACTTCTGAAAATTGCTGCAGCGGCCTCAACTGTTTCACCGCCATACAGTTCTTCCGGAGAAACAGGTAAAAAGCCAAAATCAGCCGGAGAAAGATTATCTTCTGTCAGGTTCGAAACAAATCGGGCGTCGCCGGTAAGCGAGATCTCGTCGTAACCGTCCAGACTATTCACGATGATATAATTCTGTCCGCTTTCCCTGAAAACCTGATGATATAAATCCATGACATCCAAATCATACACGCCTACCAACTGGTTTTTCGGGAATGATGGATTAATAATCGGCCCCATCATATTGAAAAGTGTCTTTACTTTGAGGGCTTTCCTTACTGATCCGACACTTTTCATGGCCGGATGAAACAACGGAGCATGCAGGAAGCAAATACCGGCTTCTTCCACTTCGCGGCGCAATTTACCCTGATCGCTGCTGAACCTGTACCCAAAATATTCAAACATATTCGACGATCCACTTACCGATGATAATCCGTAATTACCATGTTTGGTTACTTTATAACCTGCTCCGGCCAAAACAAATGCGCTGAGAGTGGATATATTAAACGTATCTTTTCCATCGCCACCGGTACCAACCACATCAATGGTGTTGTATTCCGAAAGATCAATGGCAACGCACAGTTCGAGCAATGCCTCCCTGAAACCGGCCAATTCTTCACCAGTTATCCGGCGCATCCGGAACACTGTAAGGAATGACGCAATTTCACTATCCGAATACTGCCCTTCAGCAATACGAACCAGCATCTGATGAGCCTCATATTTGCTTAGACTATTCCCTGTAAACAGATGATTTAATGTATCTTTCATAAAAGCCCCCTTCTAATTCCCCCAAAGGGGGAAAGATTGAAGAATATTTTAATTTTCGTGAAACTACTATTTCGAAGCATCCTACTCCCCTCCTTTGGAGGGGCTGGGGGAGGCTTTTTTCAGCCAGTTCTCAATTATTTGCTCACCCAATGGTGTCAAAACCGATTCAGGATGAAACTGAACACCTTCGACATCAAACGAACTATGTTTCATCGACATGATCATTCCTTTATCGTCGTAGCTGGTTATCTGCAAACAGTCCGGAAGGTCGGTTTCATTGACAATCCACGAATGATAGCGACCGACGTCAAAAGTAGCAGGTAAACCATCAAACAATCTGCTTGCAATTTTGGTTGTGGTAACCGGTGTTGAAATACCATGCAAAACACGGTTCATGTTGGTCAGCGATCCGCCAAAAGCCTCACCAATGGCCTGATGACCGAGACACACGCCCAGCATACTTTTTGTGGATCCGTATCTGCGTATAATATCCAGCAACAATCCGGCTTCTTCCGGAATTCCGGGACCGGGCGACAACACAATTTTATCGTAC
>JBAWZG010000229.1:0-6302 GCA_037143155.1 Bacteroidia bacterium | reverse complement strand
AGGTATTTGCCATGCAATGATACTCCATATAGCGGTAAAAGCCATTTTGCAAATAAGTAATACTATCTGGACTATTGGTGAAATATGAAATCAGTTCATCGATCGTATGGATTCCAAACCGGTTAAATATCGTATCAGGTACTGCCAGAATAGTAAACCGGGTACGTGCATTTTTTTTGCCATAACGGAAAGTGACCGTTTGAAGGGTATCACTGAGTCCGGTTACCTTTAATCCTTGTGCAAACAAAGAATAAGAAGGATTGGCAGCGATCAGATCGTAGATATTTTCTTTTACAGGTTCGATGACCTGGTCGATTTGATGAACATATCCGTTGGCACACTGGATATCGCGGTCAGTTATTTTGGCATGTTTGTTTATAATAATATCGGAGCCTGAAAACTCGGTGACCAGGAAGTCGCCTAAGGCATTGGTATCGCGAAGTGCACCTAAAAGAATATCCCCTGATTTTATTTCATCATTCACGATCAGATGATTATATGCAAGATCCTTTTGTTCCTGTTGAGTTAGTTCAGCGTATGAACTTATGCCCTTTTCCATGTAATAGTTTGCCATAGCCTCATTGGAGGGAAGGAACAGTGTATATGGTCCACGAACTTTCAATAAGTCCGTCAGCTTTATACTAACCAATAGATTATTGAATTCTGAATACTTATGAGGATTACAGGCTAAAAAGTCAGTAATAACCTGCTGCTGTGAAGTTACTTTCCAAAGTTTTGGATCCTGAGTGCAGCTAATGGAGATCAGGAAAAGCGATAACAGTATTTGTAGTCCCGCAACTTTAAGTTTGAACAGATTATTCGTATTTAAAATATTTATGAGTTTGTAAGGCATTTTAGGAAGTAAGAGATCAAGAAGCAAAAATGGATCTGAAGTAATAGAAGGGGCAGCCAATGACCCGCAAAGCCCAATCAGGGGTAGTACCAGTCCGCTTTTCCAGGAGCAGACATTCCAAATTAGATTTTCAAAGATTCATACGAAAATGATTGGTATTAAGGTACGAAACTTTAGGGTTTTATCCCAAAACTTTGGAATCTTAATACGCTTTCAGGCTTACTCAAATCAAAAAGCAGGTAGCTTTTAGTTTGAAGAAGTCAGGAATTCTGATTTCTATTGAATTTTCAAGACAATTTAAAGTTGTCTTAACTACTTGTTATATATGCAATAATGGTTTATATTTAATAACAGAAATGGTTGTTTTAATTTCACTCTGAAAAAATCATTTATGCCTAAAGAGTTTATCCAAAAACTCACCGATCTCGTTGAAGCAAATCTCGAAAACGAGCATTTTGGCACCGAAGAACTTGCCCGTGAAATGGGCATGAGTCATTCCAATCTACACCGGAGATTAAGAACCGCCTCGAACCAAAACATCAGTCAGTTTATTCGTGAAATCAGGCTGAAGAAGGCCAAAGAATTGTTGCTGAACGAAGATCTGACCATTGCTGAAATTGCCTACCGTGTTGGTTTTGGCAGCCCGACCTATTTCAATAAATGCTTTCACGCAACTTTTGGTGTTGCACCGGGTGAATTTCGGAACCGGGAACTGGGAATTGAACCGGAAGAATCGTTGGTGGAACCAGAACCCTTACCTAAGAAACCTAAACGCACCAAGATTTTATTGATACTCATTGTCTGTTCCCTTTTCCTGATTCCTCTTTCCTTTTTCCTGATTAGCCGCTTTTCAGGCTCAAAATCTGCCGATGCAAAGCAAAAATCGATTGCCCTGCTTCCGTTTAAATACCTGGGCGGCGAGCCTGAAAAACAATATCTTGCCGATGGGATGATGGATGCCATCCTGGTTCATTTATCGAAAATCAGTAACCTGCGTGTCATTTCCAGAACTTCCATGGAACAATACCGGAAAACCAATAAATCGGCCAAAACGATTGGTAAGGAACTTGGAGTGGCCTACCTGGTGGAAGGCAGTTTTCAAAAGGAAGGCGATCGCATCCGACTGATCTTGCAACTGATTAAAACTGTTGATGATGACCATGCCTGGTCGAATGAATATGATCGTGATTGGAAGGATATTTTTTCGATTCAAAGCGAAGTTTCGGAGACGATTGCCAGCGAATTAAAAGTGGCCATCACTCCGCAAGAAAAGCAACTGATCCGGAAAGCGCCGACAACCAACCTGACTGCTTATGATTTTTACCAAAGGGGAATGGACGAATTTGAAAAATATGGATTGGACAATCAGAACGATTACGTTCCATTGGGAAAAGCTCAGAAATATTTTAGAAAAGCATTGGAGCTTGATTCCACTTTCGCATTGGCCTATGTACAATGGGCCGGAGTAATTTACCAAAGGAACTATTGGAAAAATTTTCTCAAAGCGGATTTTCAGGATTCAGTTTTTCTTCTGGCAAACAAAGCACTTACTTTTGACAATCGGTGTGCAGAAGGATATTATTATCGGGGGCTTACTTTCCGTGAAAGCGGTAAATCAACGGAAGCATTAAAAGAATTGGATAAAGCGATACAACTTAATTCAAACGCTTGGTGGGCATATTATCTGCGGAGTTTGATTTTCCAGGAAACCCATGATTTTGTCGGATCAATCAGTAACATGAATGAAGCAGTAATGCGTAATCGGGGAACGAGGCTGCCGGATATGTTAAGAGCATTTGGCTATCAATTTGTTGACTTTGGGTTCATCGAATTGGGAAAAAAGTATTTTATAGATGCATTAGAATTGACAGGAGATTCAACAGAATATTTATGCTGTCTAAGGTGGTTGGAGAATAGTCTTGGAAATTTTGAAAAAGCTTATCAATTGGCGATAACAATTTATAAAAGAGACCCCAATAGGGTATCATCCGACATAGCAATCTATTGCTCAGGAGTAGGTCACGACAAGGAAGCCATATATTATTTTGAAAAGCTAAAAAAACAGTTGGGAAAGTCAGGTGAAATTGATCTGTATGCCTCAAAAGAAATAGCTTATTCTCTCTGGAAAGAAGGTCGAATTAAAGAGGCAAAATACTATTTCGATCAACAAATCAAAATTGGACTTGAAAGTATTAAATTAGGCAGGTGGAACTCCATTCAAAAGGGAGCACATTTTGATTTGGCCGAAGTTTATGCCTTCCTGGGGGACAAAGAAAAAGCCTATTATTATTTAGATGAGGTAAATAAAAATCATTCATTTCCCTTTTGGTGGGTTACCTTATTCAAATATCATCCGCTGTTTAATTCTATTCGCCAGGAGCCCCGGTTTCAAAAAATCCTGAAAGATGTGGAAGAGAAATACCAGGCAGAGCATGAACGGCTCGGAAAATGGCTGATAGCGCAGGGTATGCTGTAATTTTTTTTCAACAAAGTTTTCTTTTTTCTTTTTGCTCTTTCCATAGTTTATTTCAGAAAAAATCTTCTTCTGATCTGATAAATACCTATTTGCAATCTGATTTCAATATCTGACAGATTTTTTCAATGAATTGTATGTCATTGCTATGAACTGATTAATGAGTTCAACGCCATTTTTCAGCAATTTTCCGAAATTTGAAGAACAATAAACAACCCGGCCTTTGGCAAAACCGGGCTGTAACGCAAAATGATTGTTAAACCGGACAGGGAAATTGCAGCTTCCCAGCCCACATCTTCCCAAATGTATGAAAAAATTTTCAATTTTTTTAGCTGCGGGATTCATCTTTCTTTCATTGATTGTTCCCGCCCAAATCAAGATTATCGGTAATGGAAATGTTGGTATCAGCGCTCCCGCACCGGCCTATCGCTTGGATGTGCTTTCACCGGAATCCAGATTTTACTATTCCGGAAAAAATGCACTTCATATCAATCATTTTGGAATGGATCCAAGGTTATGCAGCACCGATAAGATCGTTTTTTATAAGACCGATGGGAGCGGATTTGCAAACATCGAATGCCAGGTTTTAGCTCAGCAGGCTGACCGGAATTTAAATGAAAATATTGTTTCCCTTGAAAAAATGGGCATTCCGACTATTGAGAAGCTGAGCGGAGTTTCCTTCAGTACGAAAAACGATCCAACTAAAAGGATTCAGTCCGGACTTTTTGCGCAGGATGTTGAGTCTGTTATTCCGGAAGCAGTATTTTCCAACGACAGTACAAAGATCAAATCACTGGCCTATTCTGCCATTATTCCATACCTGGTGGAAGCAATCAAAGAACAGCAAATTCAAATTAAAGAGTTAAAAGACATGATCGTTTCGCTCCATGAAAATCTGGTTGCCAAAGGATTACTAATTAATTCGTTCGCCACCGGCTATCTTCAGGATTCAAGCGACGCAAAACCCCGGTTGGATCAGAATATTCCCAATCCATTCAGCAAAGAAACCAGAATTGGTTGTTTTATTCCGGAAACGGCCACTTCAACATTTCTGAACAATTATTCGATGAATGGCACTCTTTTAGGACGCTTTACCATAAATGGCAAAGGGAAACAGTTCGTTACAATCGACAATCAAAGTTTAAATCCCGGAACATATCTCTATTCGTTGGTTGTCGATGGCAAGGAGGTAGGAAAACGCAAAATGATACTCGAAAAGTAATATTTTAGGTTAGTTAAAATGGAACGGAAACGGCTTTTGTTTTTTGCTTTTTATCTTATCGTACTGACATTTAGTGCGTCTGGAGCATATTTGACTAATTTTCCTCAGAAGATCATTCAACCGGATGGAAAGGTAATTCATTGTTTTCTGAGCGGAGATGAATATTATAGCTGGTTGCACGATGAGAACAACTTCACGATTATTCAGGACCAAAAAACCGGTGTTTATTGCTATGCGATGATTCAGAACGGCCAATTGCTTGCCTCGAAATACATCGTTGGAATTGACGATCCAAATACAGCTGGTCTCCGGCCAGGCATTCAGATTTCTCCTGAAGCGATTTTGAAAATCCGAAAGCAATCGACACCGGATTTGCCCGATGAACCTGAACCTGAAATGAAAAACGCCCCGATTAATACTCCTCGTACCTTGAATAATATTGTAATATATGTCCGGTTTTCAGACCAAAATGAATTTGAACCCAAGCAAGCAACCTATGCCAGCTATTTTAATTCTGTTGAGACCGGTGCAAACTCCATGTATAATTACTTTCGGGAGGTTTCGTATCAAAAGCTCCATGTTGTCAGTTCGTTTTACCCTTTAAACAATGGGACAGCAATTAAATCGTATCAGGATTCGCATATCCGGAATTATTATTGTCCGTTGACTGCTCAAAATGATTCGGGTTATTCGGTGACAGACGGAGGAATAATGAAGAACGAAAGGGAATCTGAACTGATTACTAAGGCAATAAAATATATCAGGAATCAGATTCCCTCATCTCTTGATCTGGATTCCGATAAGGATGGAAAAGTGGACAACGTTTGTTTTATTTTCCGTGGAAATCCATTCATTCCAGATAGTGCTTGTCCCACGATTCTTTGGCCCCATTCCTATAAAATGTATGATACAAATGTTTCTTTAAAATTAAAATGGGTTTATAGTTACAATATCCAGCTTGAAGATTATTTAGATAATTTGCAAACTGGGGTACTCTGTCATGAAATGTTTCATTCACTTGGTGCAGGAGATTTGTATCGATATAATGGTACGCCGGTTGGTCCTTGGGATATTATGGCTGAAATGACCAATCCTCCTCAATCGATGTGTGCCGAATACAAAGCCAGATATGGAAAATGGATTGACATTAATTCAATTCCGGAAATTAAACTGTCAGGGCATTACAGCCTGAATCCAATAAGTTCGGCAGAAAACAACTGCTATAAAATCAATTCTTCAAATCCATATGAGTATTACATGCTGGAGTTTCGAGTGAAATCGGGCACTTTCGAAAGCTCTCTGCCGGGTACCGGCCTGATTATTTACCGGATCGATAAATCAGCCTGTTGCCGGAATCTCAACGGACCGCCGGATTGGATTTACATTTTCAGGCCTGGTGATTCAAGTTCTGCGAATGAAAACATTGCTGAAGCATATTTTGATGCTTCTGCCGGAAGATCAATTTTTCAAAATACTGACTATCCGGCTTGTCATTTAAATACTGATTCAAAGGATAATATTTCGATTGAAAACATCCTGGTAACGGGTAATACCGTCTCATTTGATGTCCGGTTCTATAATGTGGAATATTCTAATACTGATCAATTGCCTCCCATGACAAAAGCGATTAACCAGATCAAAACGTCAGGTTCGGTAGTGGTAAAAAACACCGACCGGGTTTTATTTGAATCCGGTCGGGAGATTTTACTAAACGAGGGTTTTGAAGTACAGACCGGCGGCCAGTTCGAAACCAT
>JBAWZG010000228.1:0-6350 GCA_037143155.1 Bacteroidia bacterium | reverse complement strand
ATCCAGACTGGTTTCCCAGATATGCTCCAGATGATCGACCACTGTGATATCCTTTTTTAGAATTTCATGCAAAACAAGATTGAAAACCGAGTCATCCGGGTCGTCAAGTAAGGCAATCAGTGAATCCAATTCATGTTCATTCATAGTTAAATTGCTTTAACTGGTTAAGCGGTTGAGTACAAGGCTGACCAATGACTCCATAGACTGATGGTAATCTGAATTGGCTTCTTTTTTTACCCGGTTTGCAATGATCAGACAAATGGTAAGCGCTTCATGGCCAAGTAATCTGGATAATCCATAAATGGCCGAACACTCCATCTCGAAGTTGGTGATTTTTTGTCCTTCAAATTCGAAGGATTCAATTTTTTCATTCAATTGCGGATCGGCCAAAGGTAAACGGAGCACTCTTCCCTGTGGACCATAAAATCCCGGAGCAGAAATTGTCACTCCTGAAATGGTGTCATTCCGGTGTATTTTTGAAAATAACTCATGTGAACATTCAACCACATAGGGCGAAGTTAACTGTTCTCCCCAACTGGTATGCAGTTTAAAAGCTTCTTCGAAAGGCAGATTGGCTATTGCGTTACGATTGGCATAAAAGTTAAGCAAACCGTCGAACCCGATGGCCTTTTGTGAAATAACAAACGAATTTAAAGGCAGATAATCCTGAAGTCCACCTGAAGTGCCTATCCGAATGAGGTTCAGTTTTCGCAGAACCGGATTTATTTCCCTTGTTATGAAGTTTATATTTGCTAAAGCATCCAGCTCATTCACTACAATATCGATGTTGTCGGTTCCAATTCCGGTAGATACAATGGTTATGCGCCGATGATTGAATTTTCCGGTCGTGGAAACAAATTCCCGGTTTTGAATCAGAAATTCGATGTCGGTCAATTGTTTGCTTATAAGTTCCACCCTTCCCGGATCACCAACGAGAATCACATCGTCTGCTAATTGTTCAGGTTTCAGGTGCAAATGGAAAATACTGCCATCGGCATTTATTATCAGTTCAGAAGATTTAATCATCCGGGATATTATTTTGAATGTTCTAAACTACCAAAAATGAAGATAAACGGCAATGCTTTTAGACAAAATTGATCTGATCCAATCCAATTGGACCCATTTTCATGAAGGAATAAAGGGTTATTTGTTGATTTTAATGAATATGGTCAATAAAATTTTCAAAGAAATGAAGATTTCGACTGATCTTTAAGAGGGTTTTCTAATTTTGCAATCCATGAGAAAAATCAAAAATATTCACCTGAACGACGATCCTGAAGTTTACCAATGCTTCGGATGTTCGCCATACAACGAATTTGGGTTGCATCTCGAATTTTGGGAAGACGGTGATGAAGTGGTTTCGTTCTGGAATCCGCGGCCTATTTTGCAAAGCTATCCGAAGATACTTCATGGCGGAATACAATCGACTTTGCTTGATGAGATCGCCGGGTGGCTGGTATACGTCAAGTGCGGAACCGTTGGAATGACCGGCGAAATGAAGGTCAGGTTTAAGAAACCGTTAATGATCGATGAAGGTGAGATAACGATTCGGGCAAACCTGGTGGAGCAACACAAGCGAACAGCCATTATTCAGTCGCGGTTAATCAATTCTTCAGGAATTGTGTGTTCTGAAGCCGAGTTTAAGTTTTTTCTGCTGTCCGAAACCGATGCCCGCGAAAAATTTAACTATCCGGGTATTGATGCATTTTTCGAAATCTAAAAAACACCAGATATGAGAACTTTTGTTTTTGCTTTTATTTTCCTGATGCTTGGCTTGTCAGGGTTTTCACAAACCAAATTTGTTCAGGCCAGCAATGAAGCTTTCCGTTATGTCGGCCGTTTCGATTTTTCAAACCCACTGGAAGTTCGTTACGATTGGTCGGGAGTGTACATTCAATTCAATATTCGCAGTTCGGAATGTTCCGTTCGGATGAATGATTCGGGACACAACTATTACAATGTTCTGGTCGACGATCAGCCTTCGAAAACGATTGAAGTTAAAAGTGACACGACCATTCTAATTGCCACCGGACTTGGATCTCAGGTTCATAATATACAAATTTACAAACGTACGGAAGGAAACCAGGGTATCGGAACTTTCAAAGGAATCATGATTTCTGAAAATGGTGAAATCCTTCCGTGGAAGGTAATTCCTGCAAGAAAAATCGAGTTTATTGGCAATTCGATTACCTGTGGTTACGGCACGGAAGGGAAAACAAAAAGTGAGCGATGGAAACCATCAACCGAAAACAATTTCCTGAGTTATGCTCCAATTATGGCCCGGGCATTCCATGCCGATTACCACATTGTTGCACATTCAGGTGAAGGAGTTGTGCGTAATTACGGATACAAGGAAAAAGTTTCGCCAACAGGAACAATGCCCGTGCGCTTCAACCGGGTTTTCGATGAAAAGGAACAACCGCTCTGGAACTTCAGTCAATGGAAGCCTGATTTGGTGGTAATCAATCTGGGAACCAATGATTTCAGCACCAAGCCGTATCCTGATAAACCGGTTTTTATTGCAGCTTACGAAAAACTGATTAACGAAGTCCAAAAACAATATGGTGACTTGCCTGTTTTTTGCGTAGTTGGTCCGATGACCGACGAACCTTGTTATTCGTATGTGAAGGAAATGGTGGAGAATTTTAGGTCAGCAGAAGGAAAGAAGAATGTCTATTTTGTAGGAATTCCGACTTATCTGATGAATCCGGAAAAAGACCTGGGATCTGATACACATCCGAATTATTCCGGAGCAAAGAAAATGGCAGCTCACGTATTGCCTGTTATCTCCAGTGTTCTGGGTTGGGAATATTTAGGTAGTGAGTTTTAAAGGATTGAACTTATTTTCTACTTGTTTCAGAAACAAAATTCAGCAATCTGTTTCAGTATTGGTTTTTTGAAGTTACTTTTGCTAAAGGTTGAAAGACCGGGTTATATACAACTATTCTAAATCTAATAAATTATTTATCATGAGTTTAAGTTTTAATTTTAAAAAGTCATTGACAGTCATTTTGTTGACTGTTTGTGTTATTGGTGGAATTGATTCATCTGCTGCACCTAAAAAAGGCAAAGAAGTTGGTCTTCAATTGTATTCTGTGCGCGAGGCCATAAAATCCTCAGACATCAAAACAGTTGTCGAAAAAGTAGGCAAACAGGGTTACCAGATTGTTGAAGCTGCAGGGTATAACGATGGAAAATTCTATGGAATGGAGCCAGCTGCTTTTAAAGCTTTATGTGATGCAAACGGATTAAATTTCTTCTCTTCACATTGCGGACAGGCTGTTCCTGACAAGGCCGGATGGGATAAATGCATGGCATGGTGGGATACTGCGATTGCTGCTCATAAAGCCGCCGGTGTAAAGTACATTGTTCAGCCTTTTATGGACAAAGTAGGCTACGAAAGCATCGCAGGAACTAAACGTTATTGCGAATATTTCAATGCGGTAGGCGAAAAATGCAATGCAGCTGGCATTCGTTTTGGCTACCACAACCACAGTCATGAATTTGGACAGGTTGATGGACAGACTATTTATGATTGCATGCTGAAAAATACCGATCCTAAAAAAGTAATGTTTGAAATGGATTTATTCTGGATTACCGAAGGTGGTAAAAATCCGGTAGATTATTTCAAAGCTTATCCGGGCCGTTTCGAATTGTGGCATGTGAAAGATTTAAAAGAATTGGGCGGAAGTGATGCCAAGATGAATTTCAAACCAATTTTCGACAATGCAAAAACAGCTGGAATGCAACATTACATTGTTGAAGTGGAAGAATTTAATTCCAATCCAATCGACGGTGTAAAACAATCACTTGATTTCCTGCTAAAAGCTGACTATGTGAAACAATAGTTTCTGATAAAGCACATAAAAAAACCGTCCCGGAGTTGATCTGAGACGGTTTTTTGGTTTTTGCCAATATTTCTAAATTAAGAAATGTCTGTAATTATCTTCAGGATTCGGGCCGTCATTGCGAACGAAGTGAAGCAATCTCACACTTTCTAATCATCAGATTGCTTCAGTTCGTTTCCGTTACACTTCAGCTCCTTCGCAAGGACGCTCCGAATTAAATTTGCAGTTATCCCGGATCGTTAAATTGCCTTTGTCAGCTCTTTTAAAAAAACCTTCAATTCTCCATCAATCATCGGCTCCAATTCTTCAAAAACCCTTTGATGATAGCTGTTTAGCCATTCAATTTCTTCCGGATTCAATAGGCTTTTGTCGATGGCTTTGGTGTCAATCGGGCAAAGGGTGAGGGTATCGAAACGAAGAAAATTGCCATATTCGGTTGATTCGTCTTGAAGGCAAACCATCATGTTCTCAGTTCTCAGGCCGTATTCTCCCAGTCGGTAAAGAGCCGGTTCGTTCGACATGACCATGCCCGCTTTAATTGTCTGGTCGTTAAATTCCTGACGAATGGCCATAGGTCCTTCATGAACGTTCAGGAAATAACCCACTCCGTGGCCGGTTCCATGGCCGTAATTTAATCCGTGTTTCCACATATCTTTTCGGGCCAGAATATCGAGATGGTAGCCTCGGGTATTGGTTGGGAATTTTGCCAAAGTGAGTGAAATCATACCTTTCAGAACCACTGTAAAATCAGTTTTTTGGCGTTCAGTCAATCCGGATAAGGCGATTGTTCGGGTAATATCAGTTGTGCCATCGCTGTATTGTCCACCTGAATCAAAAAGCAGGAATCCGTCTTTTTCAATGGGAAGTGCATTTTCTTCAGAAACATGAAAATGGACGATGGCTCCGTGTTCTTTGTATCCAACGATGGGGTAGAAGCTGATCCCTTTATAGTCGGGCTGTTTGGCGCGGAACTCAATTAGTTTTTCAGCAACGCTAAATTCAGTTACCGGAACTTTTCCCAGATTGTTTTCCAGCCAGTAAAGGAATTCGAGCATTGCTGTACCATCTTTGCGCATGGCTTGCCGGATATTCCTGATTTCGGCATCCGATTTGAGTGCTTTTAACCGGCAAGGAACTGACTGGCCTTCAATGATCTGACAATGTTCAGGAATACTACTTAAAATGGCTTGATTCGTTCGTTCCGGGTCAATGAATATCCATGATGTTTTGGGTAAATTTTCCAAATAGTTTGTTAGTCCTGGGTAATCCTTGATTTGAATTCCTTCCGATAGCAGTTTGTTTTTTAATTCAGGCGGCAACTTTTTGTTATCAATGAATAATACCGTTTCATCCCTGGAAACAGTTGCGTAAGCCATAAAAACCGGATTGCATTCCACATCGTTTCCACGAAGATTGAATGTCCATGCCAGATCGTCCAATGCTGTGATGATTTGCATATTGGCTCCGGATTTTTCCAGCTCAGCACAGATGTCATTTATTTTTGCTTTTCGGTCGGTACAGGCGTATCGTATGTCGTGATCGTAAACCGGCGAATCGGGCAGGGAAGGGCGATCGGTCCAGGTTTTGGCAAATAAATCGCCAGTTTCAATCAGGAATATTCCGGAATGGTTCAGGCTGTTTTGCATGCTCCGGAACTGGCTGATGGAAATACATCCTTCATCAGTACCTACGCAGGCTCCTGATTTGAGATTCAGCTTCAGCCATTCTGCGGGCTCCGGATGTCCCGTTGTGCGCATTTTAACTAATTCAATATCGGTTCCGGAAATCTGGTCTTCGGCCTGCAGAAAATAGCGTGAATCGGTCCAAAGTGCAGCTTTCTCAGAACTTATAATGACCATTCCGGCCGAACCAGTAAACCCGGAAATATAGGATCTGGTTTGCCAATATTCAGGTAAATATTCACTCAAATGGGGATCTGTTCCATAAATAATGTAGGCGTCCAGACCCTGAACCTGTATGATTGCACGCAGGTCTAAAATTCGTTTTTTAATAAGTTCCTTCACGTAAAATAAGTTCTTTGATGATGTTATACATTGAAATGGAGGGCATTTCTTCAGGATCAATATCCTGCAGCTTATGAAATTCAAACGAGGCAACATCGTCCATTGCAGTCATTTGGTGCAAGTTTTCAGTCTTGGCAAAAAATGCCAGGTCGATGGTGAAAACAGAAAATCCGGAAAAAACATATTCGTTGGGGAAAGAGCCGAAATACTCCAGCGAATGCACCGGAATTCCCAATTCTTCGCGGATCTCACGCAAAGCAGCCTGTTCGGCAGACTCCATTGGATCAATAAATCCTCCGGGTAAATCAAGCTTTCCAAGATGTGGTTCAATGGCACGGCGGGTCAGCAGTAATTCGCCTTTTTCATTGAAAAGCAGAATAGCCACGGCAGCCGATGAATTGACGTAATAATTAAAAGAACAATCGTCGCACTGGAACGAACGGTTGCCTGTTGCCGGAAAATGTTCAGAACCACATCG
>JBAWZG010000227.1:0-6386 GCA_037143155.1 Bacteroidia bacterium | reverse complement strand
GCCAGCATCAACCCCGGGATAATTGGGATCGTCAGTTTTGGTCAGTTTGGTGATTTTGTTTTCGTTATAGGCTACATTATAGCCAACACTCCAGGTCAAATCTTTTTTAGATACAATTATTGCGTTTATTGAAAGCTCTGCCCCTTTGTTTTCAAGATTACCCACGTTGGTGGTCAGGAAGTTTGAAAAGTTACTTCCTGCAGCAATCGGGATAAAATTCAAAAGGTCTTTTGTATCCCGTTGGTAAGCATCGATAGTTCCGGTAATTCTGTTTTTCAGGAAACCAAAGTCTAAACCGACATTGTATGTAGTTGTTTGCTCCCACTTAATGTTGGCATCATAAGGATTTGGACGTAAAGTATTGTAGAAAGTATTTCCGAACTGGTATTGGGCGGTTGCAGTACTTCCGCGATAAACAGGAAGATATGGATAATCATTACCAATATCCTGCTGACCGGTGATCCCCCAGCCCAATCTTAATTTAAGATCTGAAACGGCTGTGACACTTTTCATAAATGCTTCTTCTTTGATTTTCCAAGCCAATGCTGCTGCAGGGAAAAGTCCCCAACGAGTTGCTTTTGAAAAACGGGAAGAACCATCATCACGAAGGGTTACTGTTAATAAATAGCGGTCCTTTAGCGTGTAATTCAAACGTCCGAAGAAGGAGACCAAATAGTTTTCGTTAATAAATTTGGAAGTTGTCCGGTCGACAGAAATCTGAGTTCCATCACCATTGCTGGTAAACGATGATCCATCTTTATAAAAATGTTGCCAGCTGTAACCGCCGGTTACATCAATTTTACTGCTGGCAGAAGGAATTTCTTTCACGTAATTCAGGTAGAAATCCAGGAGCTGGGTTTTTCCGGCCTGATCATAGTCATTCACACGTCCTATTCCATTCCGGTAAGTAAATGCGGCTTCGCTTGAAGCATTGTTGTGTCCTTTGGTTGAGAAATAGTCATAACCAAGGTTTAAGTTGGCACGCAATTCAGGAAGGAAATGAAATTTATAATCGAATTGTAAGTTTCCAAGACTGCGTTGGACAGTAGACCGGTTGTCTGTCTGATTCAACAAAGCCACCGGATTGGCAACACCAATTGGATTTGGACTTCCGTTTGGATTCATTGTACCATCAGGCAAAACATCCGATAAATTGATCCAGGTATTATATCCTCCGAATTTGGTGTTTCCATTCATTACTGGTTGGGTTGGGTCGTAAGCTACGGCTGAACCAACAGCTCCCTGATCACCAAAATTTTGTTTGGTATAACTTCCTTTCAGATTCAGACTAACTTTCAGATGTTTATCGAAGAAAACCGGATCGAGGCCGATGGCCAGGGTTGAACGTTCCATGTTGGTCGTTTTCAGAATACCATCCTGATTGGTGTAACCAATCGAAGCACGGTAGGGCATATCTTTCAATCCTCCACTGATACTAACGCTATGATCGTGAGCAAGTGCAGTTTGATAGATTTGTTTTTGCCAGTTGGTATTTTGAGTTCCCAAACGGGCAAGGCTACCCATGTTAAGTCCAACTGCACTTTGAGATGCCAAATTATAAGCCATTGAACGGTACTCATCTCCAGAAAGAACATCCATATATTTCGGGATGGTATTTACTGACATCGTACCGTTATAGGAGATTGCCATTGGTTTTCCAACAACACCTTTTTTCGTGGTGATCAAAATAACCCCATTCGAAGCTCTTGAACCATATATAGCAGTTGCTGAAGCATCTTTTAAAACGGTCATTGTTTCGATATCATTCGGGTTGATTGTTGAAAGTGGATTAGCTAATCCGGAAATTCCTGAATTACTTACAGGAACACCATCAATAACGATTAACGGATCATTACTGGCTGACATGGATGAACCTCCCCTGATACGGATAGTTGAGCCACTTCCCGGAGCACCACCACTTGATGTGATTACTGTTCCGGCACTTTTTCCAACGATCAGATCCTGGGGAGAAGTAATTCCTCCTTTGTTAAAATCTTTTACACTCACGGTACTTACAGAGCCTGTTGCGTCTGATTTTTTTACCGTTCCGTAGCCGATTACAACTACTTCATTCAGTTCTTCCCTGTCAGTAACAAGTGCAACTTTGAGGTCTTTTTGACCCTGTGCTACAATTTCCTGTTTTACATACCCAACAAATGAAAACTGAATGACATCACCCCTTTTTGTACTGAGGGTGAAATTACCATCAAGATTCGTGATGGTTCCATTGGTAGTTCCTTTAACTACAATAGAAACACCTGGTAAAGATTCTCCCGATGAGCTATCGGTGACCTTACCCGTTAATACTGTCTGTTGTGCCATTGCGAAATTTCCAAGCAAAAGCGACAAAAGCAGTATTAATACATTTAGGTTTTTGCGAATAATCCTCATGTTTTAATAATTTTTGGTTCAAATACTCTTTTTAGATTCATTCATCCAAAATTTTAGTTAATCCAGTAATTAATGTTCCGTTAATACTTCTTAAAATTAATTCCGTGACCAAAGTATTGAATCTGTTAATATTTAGTTAAAAAATGTTATTATCTATTTACTGCAAACGTTTGCGGTGACGTTTGCATCATCCATGTTATGCAACAGGTGGGTGCTGGTGGGTATCATATTGACTGTTTAAGGCATATTTTTTCGCTTGTTTGAGCTACGAAATAAATATGTATCTTTAGTGGTTAATTATCGAATAAAGACGAATTTCCAACTATCCTATGCGCAGTAGTCAGATCACTATTAAAGATATTGCACGAATATTAGGTATCTCAGCTTCAACGGTTTCACGGGCGTTGAAGGACCACCCGGATATCAATGTTGATACCAAAAAAGCAGTAAACGAGCTTGCCCAGAAGCTTAAATATCAGCCAAACGCAGTGGCAATTAGCCTGAAGAACAGTCGAAGCAATACGATTGCGGTAATGATTCCGGAAATTGTACACTATTTTTTCTCGTCTGTTATCAGTGGTATTGAAGACATCGCTTCTCAAAAAGGTTTTACGGTAATCATTTGTCAGTCGAACGAAAGTTTTGAACGTGAAGTCGCGAATGCCCACACCCTGCTTTCTCACCGTGTCGATGGTATTCTGATTTCAGTTTCGAAGCAAACCCAAACATTCGAACATTTGCTGGATTTACAGGAAAGCGGAATCCCGCTCGTCTTTTTTGACCGTATTGCTCCTGAAGTTAATGCTGATCAGGTCATAATTGACGACATGGAAGCTTCGTACAAAGCTACCCGACACCTGATCGAAACCGGACGGAAACGAATAGCTCATTTTGCGGCGCCTCAAAACCTGATTATCGGAAAAGACCGGCTTCAGGGCTATGTGAATGCACTCACTGAAGCCGGAATTCCCGTAGATAACCGCCTGATTGTGGAAGCCGATACCTTTGAAAAAGCCCGCAATGCCGTGGTGAAAATGCTGGACGAAAAAAATATTCCGGATGGCATTTTCGCAGTTAACGACCTGACTGCCATTGGTGCCATGCAAACCATTCAGAAAAGAGGCTATAAAATTCCCGAAGAAATCGCCATTGTCGGTTTTAGTGATGGGTACTTGTCCGGTATTACCGATCCACATCTTTCATCGGTCGACCAGCACGGTTATGAAATGGGTACCACTGCTGCAGAAATGCTTTTCCGCAGGATTTTGTCAGATGAAGAAGATTACATTCCGGAAGTTAAAGTCCTGAATGCCGATCTGATTGTCAGAGGAAGCTCGGTGAAGGAATGAAATGGCTGATTTGATTGCTCGTTTAAATCTTCAATTGATCAGCTTTCCTTTGGGTATTTTCAAAAAAAACCAAGCTTTTGAATTTATTTTTCTCATTCTCTGCAAACGTTTGCAATGGGGATTTTTAGCACAAAATCTTTTGTTTTGCCTGTAAAACAAGAGTTTGAACGATTTACCGATTTGGATATTATCGAAAAGCTTCTTTATATTTGTGCAGTTAATTCCGTTTTTAGTACTTCCGTATTACTTCTTATCGCTTCCTGAAAATTGTTTCAGGCTTGCGAAATTAATTCCACACACTTTATGGTGTCATTTGGCTTTTGATTAGAGATCAATTTCGCATTTTGTGCGCAGTGATTGCAGATGCTTCTTTTCTGTTGTCATATATCTTTTCTCATAAATCAGATTACCTTGTGAACTGAATCTAAATTTAAACCAATGAAGAAGAAACCTGCATTAAGTTTTTGGCAAATCTGGAACGTAAGCTTTGGATTTCTCGGAATCCAGATTGGATTTGCGCTTCAAAGTGCCAATGTTAGCCGTATCCTGTCGAGTCTGGGAGCCGACCTTCATTCACTTTCGTTTTTCTGGTTGGCAGCACCGATGATGGGGCTCATCGTACAGCCTATTGTTGGCGCGGCGAGCGACCGTACATGGAACCGCTTTGGCCGAAGGGGGCCTTTTTTACTTGGAGGAGCTCTGGTGGCAAGCTTTGCCATGTGGCTGATGCCAAACTCAGCTGCCGTTGTATCCATTATCCCCGCACTGGTTTTTGGTGCCATGATGTTTGCCCTGATGGACGGGTCGTTCAACATCACCATGCAGCCTTTTCGCGCGCTTGTAGCCGACATGACCCCCGAAGACCAGCGCACCTACGGCTATTCGGTGCAAAGCTTGTTGATTAATGCAGGTGCTGTCGTCGGGTCGGTTCTGCCTTATGTCCTTACCAATATTTTGGGTGTGCAAAACATTGCCGCTGAAGGACATGTTCCACCCTCGGTCATCTGGTCGTTCTACATTGGCGGATCGATACTTCTGTTATCGGTTATTTGGACCGTATTTCGTACCAAAGAGTATCCGCCGGAAGAGTATTGTGCCCAGAACGATATTGACTTCAAAGCCTGGGGTAAAAGCCAGACTGAAAAGACTTCGCTTGGTCAGAAACTCAGGAATTTTGTTGGCCTTTTTGCAAAAATGCCGCCGATGATGGCCAAATTGGCTGTTGTGCAGTTTTTCTCCTGGTTCGCGCTTTATCTGATGTGGGTTTACACCACCTCCGCTGTGGCGCAGCATGTTTATGGTACGGCAATCAACGATTCTTCGTCTGATAAATTTAACGAAGCCGGTAACTGGGTGGGTATTCTCTTTGGAGCATATAGCCTGTTCGCCGCTATATTTTCGATATTTATGGCCCGCATTGCAAAAAAAATCGGACGCAAAACAACTTACTCGCTTTCGCTGGCCATGGGTGGCATTGGATTTCTATCGATGTACGCATTCAATACTCCATACCTGCTCATTGTATCGATGGTCGGTATTGGGATAGCCTGGGCGGCAATCCTTGCCATGCCCTATTCACTTTTATCTGAAACAGTGCCTGCGGACAAGATGGGCGTTTACATGGGGATTTTCAACTTTACGATTGCCGGTCCGCAAATCATTTCAGGTTTGGTCGGCGGCACAATTCTGCGTAGCTTATTCGACAACCATGCTATTTATATCATGATGGTTTGTGGTATCTCGATGCTACTGGGTTCATTATCAGTATTGCTGATAAAAACAAAAAAAATATAATCAAAGAATGTCAGACAATTCAGCACAAAACATTTTGCCAGCCACAATTCTGATTGGCTTTGTCTCTTTGCTGGCAGGCGTTTTTGTTGGATTGCCAGTTCTATTATTAGATTGGCCATTGGAGTTTGCCGGTTTTGCATTTGTTCTGGCAGCAATTGGACTGGTTTTTTTAATAGCAGCATGGCACATAAGGCAAGGATTGGTAGATAACTGTTTGGTTCGTTGTGTTGCGAAGCTGATCAATAGACCAAAATGGTTACACAAAAATTTAAAAAATGATTGAAGCCTGCATTTTTGATCTCGATGGGGTAGTGGTTGATACGGCCAAATACCATTTTATTGCCTGGAAAGCCCTGGCAGAAGAGCTTGGTTTTGTTTTTACATTGGAAGATAATGAGCGGTTGAAAGGCGTGAGCCGCAAACAATCGCTTGAAATTCTGCTTGAAATTGGTGAAAAGCAATTTTCGGAGACAGAAAAATTGGCCATGGCAGAAAAGAAGAATACACTCTATGTAACCTATATAGAAAAAATGACTCCTGAAGAAATTTTACCCGGTGTGAAAAAATTTCTTCAGGAACTTAAAAGCAATGAAATAAAAACTGCACTAGGATCGGCCAGTAAAAATGCACCTATGATTCTGGAACGAATCGGATTGTTGGAAATGTTTGATGCCATTGTCGATGGCAATTCCATTTCGGAAGCCAAACCCAATCCGGAAGTCTTTCTGAAAGGTGCCGAGAAACTTGGTGTTCAGCCGGAACATTGTGTGGTATTTGAAGATGCGATCGCCGGAGTTGAGGCCGCACGAAATGCAAAAATGTATTGCGTTGGAATTGGTCAACCGGAGAATC
>JBAWZG010000226.1:0-6405 GCA_037143155.1 Bacteroidia bacterium | reverse complement strand
ACGCGTCATCCCTGCAGCCGACCAGCCGTTTCCAACGCCCCAATAATCGGCACGATTCAGCAACTTTTTCTCATCATCCCACATGTGAGAATACAAGTGATCTTTCGTGTTATACAGGTATTTCCGGTAACCTTCAATTTGCTTCAATGCTTCCTGAAAAAGACCAGCAGCGGCTAAAAAAGGTGGCAACATGTAGGTAAAGTCAGACCAAAGGCCTTTCTGTGGTTCTTGTGTATGGTAAATAATTCCGTCAGAAGTTTTGTGATTGGTAGATTTGATAACTTCCAGCATTTCGTCGGCACCTTTTTGGAATATCGGATCTCCTGTCTGCCTGTAGGCAAATAGTACAACTTCACCAATACTTGAACAATCTGAAATTGGCCCATTTCCTTTTAGTACCGAAAAACGTCCTTTTTCCTGACGTAAAATAGCCCCGCGAGCCATTGAAATTGCCAAATCAAATTCTCCCATCTCCAGAAAAGCCTGAGCAACAACTCCTTGTTCCCAATCATAACGCTGCATACCAAGCGTGGCAATTTTCACACGTTCAATCCGGTCATTTGTTCCGGAAATATCACGGGTAAAGAGTTTGCCTGGCTTTGCGGACTCCTGAATTTCAGGCGATAAATTATTCGCAACGGCAGCAATACCAACCATTCCAATGGATATTCCACCAGCCTTTTTCAGAAATTGACGTCTCGAATTTGAAATATTGAAGTACATGTTCTTCCGGTTTAATTAAGTTTTGTATCCAAAAATAGTTATTTATTTGCTTTAAAATCGTTAGTTAATTTCGAAATTATTTATGTCGGATATCGTTTCAAATCCACCTTCAATTGCGTATATTTAAAAGAACAAAAAAACGATCATCATGAAAACAAAATCACTGGGATTTATTGGTGGAGGCCGGATTACGCGGATTTTTTTGCAGGCATTTGTGAATAAAAAAGCAATCTTCGATTCAATCAGTGTTTTCGATACCAACGAGGAAACACTTCGAGCACTTAAACTGGATTTTCCTTTCATCCAAATTCTCAATTCGGCGCTGGATGCAGCAAGAAAAGACATTGTGTTTCTGGCTCTGCATCCACCGGTTGTTCTGGAGACCATCGAAAAAATCAAATCAGAAGTAAAAGAACAGACGATTTTTATTTCACTGGCGCCCAAAATTTCCATTGGAAAAATGGCCGCCATACTGCCTGTTAATCAGATTGTCAGATTGATTCCAAATGCAACCTCAATCATCAATCACGGATACAATCCGGTGAGTTTTTCATCTGAAATGTCACAAATTCAAAAATGGTATGTTCTGGAAATGTTGAATTTACTGGGACACACATTTGAAACTGCTGAAGAAAAACTGGAAGGTTATGCAATCATTTCGAGTATGCTGCCAACTTATTTCTGGTTTCAATGGAATGAACTGGAAATGATCGGGACTCAGTTTGGATTAAGCAAAGCCGAATGCCGCGAAAGTATGTATGAAACGATGAATGCTGCACTAAATACCATGTATCGATCCGGAATGAAACCCGCTGAAGTTATGAATCTGATTCCAATCAAACCGATTGAAGCATACGAAGATCAGATTAAAGCTATGTACCTGGAAAAACTGATCGGTCTTTGGGAAAAAATAAAACCATAAATTCAATTCATCCGACTTAAAAAAAAGATTCATTCGAAATAAACGATTGAATCTTTTTTTTTCCTGATTCGCACATGTGGCCTTCAACTTTATCTATCTTCCATTGTTTAATTCTGACAAGGAGATTGACCTTTAAACTACCTTCTTAAGCCACTTACTTTGCATAAATAATCTATGGAATCTACCGGAAAAACCTATTCGATCGAACCAATTTCGGGTAACCTGGACTTTGGACAAGCCCGTCATCTATTGGATCGTTGCCTTTTTGGAGCCAGAAAAAGTGAAATCGATTCTCTGGTTGGAAAGGATATTTCTACTGTAATTAATACTCTACTTCAGAAAATCGATATTCCTAATCCACCTGTTGGTTATGATGTGCTCGATCTTGACGTGCCGATCGGTGAAACCTGGGTGAATTTGGTATACAATAGCGACTACAACATTTATCGGCGCCGAAGTTTTCGCTGCTGGTGGATTGGCCTGATGATGCAGCAAAAAATTTCATTGGTCGAAAAAATGGTGCTTTTCTGGCATAACCATTTTGTTACCGAAATTGAAGTAGTTGATGTCGCTCCGTTCAATTACCAGTATAACCAGGTTTTAAGAGCCAATGCGCTTGGGAATATCAAACAAATGGCTTATGAGATTGTCATTGATCCGGCTATGTTGATTTACCTGAACGGAGAATCGAACAAAGCCAGTGCACCAAATGAAAATTTTGGCCGCGAATTGCTCGAATTATTCACCATCGGGAAAGGACCACTGATTGCCGATGGAAATTACACCAACTATACCGAAGCTGATATCCGGGAAGCTGCTAAAGTCCTGACCGGTTGGAAAGTCGACCGGACAATCAATAAATCGTTCTTCACAGACACACGGCACGATCAGACAACCAAAGTTTTTTCGGATGCTTTTGGTAAGACCAGTATCGGAAATAATGGAGCAGAAGAATACAAACAGCTGGTTGATATGATTTTCAGCCAGCGGGAAACGGCTCATTACCTGGCCCGCAAAATATACCGCTGGCTGATGTATTATGAGATTGATGCCGAAATTGAAGCACAAATCATTGAACCTTTGGCCAACACTCTGTTCGACAACAATTACGAGATCAAACCCATGCTGGCGCAGTTGTTGAGCAGTCAGCACTTTTTTAGTCCGGAATACCGGGGTTCACAAATTAAAAACCCATTGGATTTTACGATTGGCGTTTACCGCAAATGTGAAATTCCACTTTCGTCGCTATTTAAAGATAACTACGAAAACTGGCTTGAAGTTTATTATTCGTGCAAAAATATGGAATTGATCCTGGGCGATCCTCCGGACGTGGCCGGATGGCCTGAGTATTACAAAGCACCTTCGTTTTACGAATTGTGGATCAACTCAGCAACAGTTCCGCAGCGAACCATTTACACTGATACGCTCAGTGGATCTGGAATAACCAAAAATGGCTTCAAATTTGTCATCGATCCGTTTATACTCACCGGAATGGTCGCTGATCCTTCAAATATTACAGCACTCCTGAATGATCTGGCACACATCATTTTGCCTGTACAGCTTAACGATGCACAATTCAATCTGCTCAGGGAAATAGTAATTCCCGGATTGCCCGATGCAACCTGGACATTTGAGTGGATCAAATATGTAAGTAATCCAACTGATACGACACAGAAAACACTGATCAGCAAGAAACTGCTTGCCGTAATTAAAGCAATGCTCCGGATGCCCGAATTTTATCTCAGCTAAGATCTAAAATCAAAAAATGAAACGAAGAAAATTTTTAAAATACGCCACCGCTTCACTGGCAACTCCCTTTCTGTTTCAGGGACAATGGATCAGTGCCATGACCAATCGTTCTGTCCTTGATGTACTGAGTTCCTACAATCCCGACCGCAAATTGGTTCTCATTCAGCTGGATGGAGGGAACGACGGTCTGAACATGCTGATTCCAATATCTGAATATGACAACCTGGCCAATGCCCGAAGAAATATACTGGTCGAAAAAGCTCAGATTCTAAAGCTGAATGATGAAACTGGTTTGAATCCGGCTATGCCTGAATTGACCCAACTTTACAAAGATGGAAAAGTACAGTTCATTCAGGGTGTCGGGTATCCAAGTCCAAATCTCTCGCATTTCCGTTCAAAAGACATTCTCAATTCAGCCTCCGACTCAAAAACCATCCTCAGCACTGGCTGGGCCGGCCGGATGTTTACGAATCAATATCCGGATTATCCGGTTGGATTTCCAAACGTAAAACAACCACATCCGATTGCTTTAACAGTCGGATCGAACAGTTCTTCGGTTTGTCAGGGCGACCTGGCCAATTACAGTGCCGTGCTGGCCAACTTGTCTTCAAGCTACTCCAACTCTTTCCCCAATGGCACATATCCTGAAACTCCATTTGGAAAGGAACTTAAGTTTATAAATACCATGATGGAACAAACGGAGAGCTATTTAGCTGTTATTAAAGAAGCTGCATCAAAAGCAAAAAACCTTTCTACTTTATATCCGGCAACAGGACAAAATGGATTGGCTGACAAGCTAAAACTGGTGGCCAACCTGATTGCGGGCGGACTCCAGACTCAAATCTATGTGGTCAGCCTGGGAGGCTGGGATTTGCATTCTTCTGCCGTGACCAGTGAAGCAAATAAACTTACCGGTCAACATCCGAATTTACTGAGCAAACTTTCTAAAGCCATTACTGCTTTTGAAGATGACTTAAGGCTGTTAAACAAAGCTGACGAAGTGTTGGGTTTTGTTTATACCGAATTCGGGCGGCGTATCAAATCGAACGATAGTCTGGGTACCGATCATGGCACCACCTGGCCCGCGATTGTATTTGGTTCGAAAATCAATCCTGGAATCATCGGAAATAACCCAACCATTCCGGCATTAGTCACCAAATCCGATAATCTGGCCCTGCAAAACGATTTCCGGAGCATCTATACCGGATTTTACAAACAATGGTTTGGACTCGATGATCTTGAAACTTCGCAATTATTAGGAAGGTCGTTCCCTGAAATTCAGGTGACTGACAAAAGTACATCAGCCTCGCCTGTGGCCGCTTCCGGAGAATTGTTGAAATTATGGCCAAATCCGCTGGAAGATCAGGCACAGCTTGAATTTAATTCAAATGGGGAAACCATACGAATCCGAATCTATTCCATGACCGGCCAATTGGTTGAAAACCATTTGCAGCAAAGATTTCCTGAAGGAAAACAGCAAATTCAGCTTCGGCTCGGACATTTGACAATTGGAACTTACCTGCTGACTTTGGATCAGAAGGATATCAGGCAATCGGTAAAGTTTATGGTGAAATAGATTATTTGATGGAATATGCCATCAATGCATTTCCATGCCGGATATACAATACACCATTTGCAATCACCGGATGGGTAAAATGCTCTTTTTCGCCTTTCGTGATTTTGAATTTACTCACAACTTCCAGTTTCGTACCGATTCCTTTAATCAGGATGACGTAACCATTGTCAGTATAGCAAAACAACAGGTTATCGGCAGCAATCAGGCTTCCTTTCATTCCACCAAGTGTTTCGACGATCTGTCCTGTTTTGGAATCCAAAACTTTTAGTTTTTTATCTTCTGAAGTGGTATAAATACGCTCACCAAGCTTCACAAAACCACCCATTGGATTTTTCACCTTTCCATTTTTCCAGATTGATTTTATCGATTTTCCATCAGGAGATAACTCCAGTTTAAAGGCACCGGCACCTTTCTCCACCCCGGAAATTTCATAAATGGCACCATCCGAATAAATGGGTGTATTGCAATATTCACCCTCCATTTTTACCGAATCTTCTTTGTGCGACCAAAGAAGTTCTCCGTTTTTGGCATCCAGACCCATCAAATATTCGTGCGATAAGGTCACTAACACATTTCTTTCCTTGAGTTTAATCAAGATGGGAGAACAAAACGAAACCGGGTCGCCCAGAGCTTTCGAAGTCCAAATGACTTTGCCAGTCAGCCGATCGAGCGCAACAACATTGTTATCTGCACCGCCCGGCATACAATACACATTTTTCTCATCAACCATCATCGACTCCGAATTTCCAAACATATTGAGTTTTCCACCCAGATCGCCTATCATATCCACCGACCATATTACTTTTCCGGATGCAAGTTCCAGGCAGGCCATGCGTCCAAGACCCGAACAAACGTAAATTAAATCGTTATAAACAGTCGGAGCAGAACGTGCTCCCGGGAAACTGGCAGAAAAACCATCGCCTGAAAACTCCTTGCCATTGGCTGTTTTCCAAATCAGCTTTCCTGTTAAATCGAAAGCAAATACCTGGCTATTTCCATCAATCTCACCATTGATCAATAACCTGTCGCCAGCAATTACGGGAGAAGCATATCCATTTCCGATCCCTTCGGAAAGCCAAAGCAATTTTGGACCAGCTTCAGGCCACGATTTCAACAAGTTTTTTTCAGGATAAATTCCATCGCGGTTTGGGCCGCGCCATTGCGAAATATTCTGGCTTTCACTGAATAAGCCATTCGACATGATGCACGCAAGCAAAGTGAAGGTTTTTAGAAATTTCATGATATCTGATTTTAGTTAGAATTTTCTTTCAAAACTCAAAGTTAAACAGATTGATGAAATCTCAAACAACATTAACTTTTGTTATGAAAAACCTTCAAAAGAATTCGATCAAAAATAAACGCATTCAAAATAAAAAAAATACCTTTGTTCGTAATTTCACGAACAACGAACAATGACTGTAAAAATAATTACTGA
>JBAWZG010000225.1:0-6418 GCA_037143155.1 Bacteroidia bacterium | reverse complement strand
ATGATTCAGGGAACCGGTGACCGGTTAGTTGTGCCAAAGAAATAAACTGAATTGTACCAATAACAATTACGATACTGATTATTCAAATCAAACCTGCAACCCATGTTCAAAAGATTTCTGATCATTGTTTCCATTTTGATAGTTGCCCTTGGATTTCCTTTACAGCCACTGGTTCGAAAATTCATTGGAAATCGAGCGCGATCCGCTGGTTTATGCTTTAAAAATAGAAGAAGAGTGGCATGAAAAGACCGAAAAAGGTTATGATGATACATTTTGGGAAGTTTTGCCCAAATCGCCCTGGAATTATTCCATTCAGAAAAATGAGATCGATAAGAATTTGCTGAAAGTTGAGGTGAAAGATAAATTGGCCGCTTATCCGTGGAATCTGGCGAATGCCCCGATCTCGGTTAAAATTAAAGCAAACCGACTTCCAGCCTGGATATTGGAAAAAAACTCAGCCGGAAAACTGCCATCGACATCGTGGCCGGGCAGAACAGTTGAAAAGAAGGAAGAGGAAATTACCCTGATTCCATATGGCTGTACTACTTTGAGAATATCGGAGTTTCCTACTCATTAAATATTTTAACTTACTGATTCATTGAATTAATAATTTTGCTACTATTGCATAGTACTACCAAGAGGTTTGCCTATGCGAAAAAACATTGATATTCAGTTTGAAGAGAATCTTTCGGTGCCTAAATACCGGCAGATTATTGATGCCATTCAGCAAAAGATTAAAGCCGGTGAGCTGAAAAAAGGCGATAAAATTCCATCTCTAAACATGTTTTGTCAGCAATATGGTTTGTCGCAGGACACGGTTTTGATGGCCTACAATGAATTGAAAGCAAAAGGGATTATTACTTCCCAGGTAGGAAAAGGGTATTTTATCCAAAATGAAAATACCGATTTCAAACACAAGGTTTTGCTGATATTCGACCGCTTGACCGCATATAAGGAAGAACTCTACGATTCGTTTAAAGATGCTTTGAAGAAGGACGGCAGCGAGCAAATCTTTTTCCATCACAACAACCTGAAAATGTTTCAGACCATTATTGATGGTTCAATCGGTGACTATTCAGAATATGTAATCATGCCCATCGATCATGCTGATGCGTTTGCGACCATCGGAAAGCTTCCGTCCAATAAAGTATTTATTCTTGATCAGGGTCGTAAACAATACAAAGACCTTTATCCATATGTCTGTCAGGATTTTGAACGTGATATTTACCGGGTACTGAAACAGAATTCGGAACTTGCAAGCAAATATCAGCGGATGGTTTTAGTGATCCGACATCAGAAGTCACATTTCCGCGACATTGTCACAGGTTTCCGCGACTTCTGCAAACAGCATCCAATTCCTTCCGAAGTAGTTAATGATCTGAAATCTTTCGAAATAAAAGCAGCTGATGCGTTTATCGTAGTTGATGACCGCGATCTGGATTTTCTGGTCAGGTATTCCATCGAACAAAAATTGGTTTTGGGAATTGATCTGGGTATCGTTTCATATAATGAAACTCCGCTGAAAGGAATTGTCGCTTCAGGAATTACAACCATTTCAACTGATTTTGCCCAAATGGGAAAAACTATGGCCGAAATGATCCTGAATCATCAGAAAATCAAACTGGATAATCCATTTCTGATGAATAAACGAAAATCGTTTTGAAGGAATAATAAATGAGAAATAAACCAATTAATGATAACCACGCTTTTTTAAGCCTCCCCTTTTGGGGGAGGTTTGGAGGGGGCTTTATTTTAACACCATGAAACACCTACTTTTCTTATTGCTTTTGTTTTCTACTTATCTGGTCCATGCGGCCACTGAAGGCCAACGTATTGTGATAAACCTGAACGGTACCTGGCAATTCGACCAAACGGTCAATGCCTTTCCTCCGGAAAAATTTACACGAACCATTCCTGTTCCGGGACTGGTGCATCTGGCTGAACCTAAAATTGAAGATTACGATAAGTTCTTTAGACGGGCAGATCAGGTTGTCGCCAAAGAACAGCATGATTTGTACAAAATCGATTATACACCGCGATACAGCTGGTACCGAAAATCGGTACTCATTTCGAAGGAAATGGAAGGCAGGGAATGCGCCATTACCATTAAAAAAAGCCAGTATGTGACTCAGGTTTATGTGAATGGTATGGATATGGGAAAGTCGATGTCATGTTACACGCCAGTGGAGTTTCAGATTACCAGCGCATTGAAATTTGGCGCAGAAAACGAGATACTCATTAGAGTAGGCGATCGTGTTTGGTTGCCATCGGAGGCTGCTGGCGGAACTGATAAAGAAAAGGAGCATTACCTTCCCGGAATTTGGGACGATGTGCTGATTTCTTTCACCGGAAAAGCCAGAATAAACCGACTGTTGGTTTTACCTTCAGTTGTCGGAAAGAAACTTACTGTGAAGGCGCTTATCCGCAATCTGATTCCTGCACAGATTTTTTATGGTGACGCCATGAATGATTCGGTAACGCTGGATATTTCAGTTGCCGAAAAAAATTCAGGAAAAGTAGTTGCAAGCAAGAGCGGACGATTCAGCACCAAACGCGACAATATTTCGGAGGCGATACTCGAAATCCCAATGAAAGAATTTACCAATTGGTCGCCCGATCAGCCATTTTTGTATGTTGCAAAAGCCACTCTCAAAACGGATAAAGGTATTTCCGACGAAATAGGAAAGCAATTTGGGATGCGCGATTTTACCCGTAAAGGGAAGTTCTTTTACCTGAATGGCGAGAAAATCATACTTCGCGGAACTAATGTTACACTTCAGCGCTTTTTTGAAGATCCGGATTGCAGTAATTTGGTTTGGGATAAGGAATGGGTAAAAAAGTTGCTGGTCGATTACCCTAAGAAGCTCAACTGGAACATGATGCGCATTTGCGTTGGCATTGCTCCCGACTTCTGGTATGATATTGCTGATGAATACGGTTTAATGTTTCAGAATGAATGGTTGTACTGGCAAAATCATGGGTGGGACGATCAAATCCGGAAAGAATATACCGACTGGGTTTGGTCAGATGGCAACCATCCCAGCATTGCCATCTGGGATGCCATCAATGAAAATACGGACGATTACATTGGAAATACCTTGATTCCTGAATTGAAAAAACTTGATCCTACCCGGGTTTGGGATGCAGGTTATATGTCGGGCGAAAATATGGCACTGGATGAAATGGACGAACCTCATCCTTACCAGGGGCCATGGGGTCAAAAAATCAGTGAGTTTGAAAAAAATCCATATCCGCTTGGAAATCTGGATTTCAAACCTGACCGGATAAAGGAAATTCAGGAAGCCGGCTCGGCCCAATTGGTCAACGAATACGGATGGATCTGGCTTTGGCGTAATGGAATTCCAAGTAAACTCACGGTCGATGTGTACAACTATTATTTGGGCAAAAATTCAACGCCCGAACAAAATTGGGAATTGCAGGCCTACTGGATGCAGCTCGAAACCGAATGGCTCCGCAGTGAAACCTCCATTGCAGGAGTTTTGGCATTCTGTTATCTGGCTAATAATTACGGCTATACCGGCGACTGGTTTGCCGGAAACATCAAGGACTTGAAGCCCACTTTAACATTGGACTGGTTTCAACATGCTTTTGCTCCTGCTGCTACGTTTATTAACCTGACCGATGAACGCTACACCAAATATATAAAACCACATCAGCCAGGCTCGAATTTGCTGTTTAATCTGGCCGGAATTAACAATCAAAACGCGACAGCTAAAGGAAATGTTAAGCTTAAACTGATCGGCCAGAATGGAAAGATCAGCTTGGAACAGGATTTTCCGGTCAGCCTGAATTCCTTTTTGCGCACCGATATTCCGGTTTCCATCTATTTGCCAACTGAAGCCGGTGGTTATGTTTTAGTCGCCGAATTCACTCCTGAAAACGGAAAGCCGGTTATCAGCCGTCGTTTCCTGAAAGTTGGTCAGTCCGAAAATTACAGGTATTATCTGTTAAACCCGAAATAATAATGAAGCATTTAAAAATCAGCAAATCGCCGGTTGAATTGAATCCGGAAAATTTTAAAATGACTGGAGATCCCGTCATTAATCAGGTCCGGAAATTAAAAGATCTATCCGGAATTTTTCGGGATCAGGAAGCTTTTAATCATATGGATCAGGAGCAAACGGCCTATTCAGTTCAATCGTGGTTGCCTGTTGCAGAAGGCACTTCCGGAGGATTGTTTTACGGTGTCTCAACTATTTATCCCGGAAAAGTGGGCAACGAATATTTCATGACCAAAGGACATTTCCATGCACAGTCTGACCGGGCCGAATTTTACTGGGGCATTCAGGGGAAAGGAATGCTGATTTTGATGGATCGTGAACGCAATACCCGGGCTGAAGAAGTTTGCCCCGGAAGTCTGCATTACATCGGTAGCGAAATTGCTCACCGATTAGCGAATACTGGTCATGAAAATCTCATTGTTGGCGCTTGCTGGCCTTCGGATGCCGGGCATGATTACGAGGAAATAGCAGTGAACGGATTTTCTGCCAGGTTGGTGGAAATTGAAGGAATACCAAAATTAATTTAAACACGAAGACACGAAGGTACAAAGGATGTTGGCAATATGAAACGAACATGCGAAAATCCTTCTCATACAAGATAATGATTGTAAAAGAATAAAATGTTGAATTCGCCTTTTTTAAGCCTCCCCTTTTGGGGGAGGTTTGGAGGGGGCTTTAAATTATAAAATATGAAAGGATACGTAATTCTCATCTCCTTTGTCGCTGCCTTGGGCGGACTTTTATTCGGGTTCGATACTGCAGTTATTTCAGGAACCATCAATTTTATTCAGCCTTATTTTGGCTTGTCAGAAGCTCAGCTGGGTTGGACCGTCAGCAGTTTGCTGTTTGGCTGCATCGCCGGGGTTTTTATCGCCGGAAAAGCTGGCGATCGATATGGACGCAAAAAAGTATTGATGTCAGCGGCATTGTTATTTTTCTTTTCTGCCATTGGAAGCGCATCTGCTCATTCGCTTTCCATTTTCCTGATTGCACGAATTCTAGGTGGAATTGCGGTTGGCGTTGCCTCCATCCTTTCTCCGATGTATATTGCCGAACTGGCCCCTGCCAAATACCGCGGAACATTGGTCTCGATGAACCAATTGGCCATTGTAATTGGCATTTTGGTGGCTTTCTTCAGCAATTACCTATTGGTCGGAACAGGTGAGAACAACTGGCGCTGGATGTTGCTGGTCATGGCGGCTCCAGCAGTGTTGCTTTTTTTTAGTCTGTTTTTGGTTCCTGAAAGTCCACGCTGGCTGGTTGCTAAAAATCGAAATGAGGATGCCTTGAATGTTTTAGTCAAAACTTCAGGAAAAGAATTGGCCACTTCTGAAATGAAAGAAATTCAGGAAACCCTTAAAAACCTGGAAGAATCAACTTTTAGCGAATTACTGTCACCGAAGATCAAACCGCTTTTGTTTATCGGGATTATTCTTGCTGTATTCCAACAGATAACCGGAATCAACACGATCATGTATTATGCACCTAAAATATTTGCCAATGTGGGTCAGTCGAACGATTCTGCTTTGTTGCAAACCATTCTGATTGGCGGTAATAATTTGATATTTACTCTGGTTGCGATGGTTTTGATTGATCGATTCGGGCGGAAACTCTTAATTGTTGCCGGTTCAGCCGGAATGATGCTGATGCTTGCCGGACTGTCGTTTTTGTACTTTACCAATCAAACTTCAGGAGTCATGGTATTGGTATTTATCATGGCATATTGTGCTTTTTTTGCTGCTTCATTAGGCCCGACATTGTGGGTGGTAACTGCCGAATTATTTCCGAACCGGCTGCGCAGCAAGGGAATGTCGGTTGCCATTGTTTCGCTTTGGAGCGCATGCACCTTGGTGTCTGTTGCTTTTCCGATTATGCTCGAAAAACTGAGCGGAGGCATCACCTTCCTGATTTTTGCACTGATTTGTCTGGCTAATTTGCTGTACGTTCTGAAATACGTTCCAGAAACCAAAGGAAAAACCCTGGAAGAACTGGAAAAACAATTTGGAAAATAATAAAAAAGGAGAAAGAAATGAGAAAGCCAACGAATGTGGATTCTTTCTCCCCTCCGTTTGGAGGGGGTGGGGGAGGCTATACCATTGCCATTGATTTAGGCGGAACATTCATCAAAATCGGCTTGTTGAAAGAAGGTCATCTGATTGACCGTTCCGAAATAGTTGCTCAATCAGTTTCGGGATTGAAATTACAGCTTCCGGAACTCGAAGCTGCTATCGACCAAATTCTTCTGTTGAATAAAGTTCAGAAGGAAAATGTTCTGGGAATCGGCTTTTCATTTGCCGGACTGGTTGATTCTGTTCAGAACAGGATTTTATCGACCAATCAAAAATATGATGACGGACCGGAAACCGATCTGGTTGGATGGGCAAAGGAAAAGTGGA
>JBAWZG010000224.1:0-6437 GCA_037143155.1 Bacteroidia bacterium | reverse complement strand
TCCTTACCCCCAAGTCAATTGAACTTATCCGGGAAAACTACCGGAAGAACAAACGTAGGTAAAACCCCGATACTATTTATAATACTATATAACACGCTATGAGAAAAGAGATTAACAAGTTTTTAGAATTCGATGGCAAGTCGATTCAATTCTTTGCCGCTAATGGTGAATATTGGATCGCCCTGAAACCGATCTGCGAAGTACTTGGAGTTGATTATTCGGGTCAACTTGAGAGCATAAGGGAAAATGAATTTCTGAACCGATACTTGTCCGAGAAACAAATGGTTACCCCTGATGGAAAGTTTCTAAAAATGATGTGTCTTCCGGAAGCACTTATTTACGGATGGATATTTCTGATCGAATCCAACGCACCTGGACTGACAGATTTTAAAAGAGAATGCTTTCAAGTATTAAACAACACTCCCACTGTTCAGTCACTGGCAGCAAAGATCTGAACAGAGAAAAAATTAATGTGCATATAGAAATTATCGGTATTAAAAATTAACAAAACATCCAATGGAATCAACATCCTTAGTCATGTTCAGAATGACAATAAACTATGAATACGAAAATATTTGGGTAAAACCTGTCTGTGATTTCTTCAATCTGGACGTAAGAAACCAGTACACCAAGATTAAAAATGATCCGATTTTGGGAAAACTGGTGGGAAAAAACCAACCAGAATCGGGTAAAAAAGAAAAACTGGCAGGAAAAAACCAACCAGATTTAGGTGAAATCGATAACAATGGGAGGATTTTGCTCTCCAGAAAAGGGTTTCTAAGATGGATACAAATTATCAATCCAAATACCATTGATAAAAAACTGCGTGACTCCTTCATCATTTATCAGGAATTAATCTCGGATTATTTATTTGGTGCAGCAGAAGAGCAAATGTTGATTGGCAACCTTAATGCCAGACTTCAGGGTATGAAAATGGAATACAGTCAGCTGGGCAATGAAATTAGAACCACCCAACAAAGATTATTTATGGCTCTGAATAACCGTTACCAGTATAGCCTTCCATTTGCGCAACAGAAAAAGACAATTGAGATTTCATAGAACCTCGGCATTCCTACATTATAATATAGTAGTCAAGAAGCAGTACTGGCCGCTGCTCAAATTCTATTACATGGCCTGAGTTCTTTTAAACGAATGCTTATTTCAAACAGCCCCGGATAGTAACTGAACTTGTTGATGTTTGCCGGGGTTTTTTAACGATTTTTTCTCCGGACAGATATGGGGGTAGACTCCTGATCGGTGCCCCCATTCTTTTTTATCATTTCAAATTCTAACAAATAAAACCTTTCAAAAATTTATAAAAATGCCAACACTATCAATTATTAAATCAGGGAATAAATGCGCTGTTACCTATCTGGGCAACGAGATTGAGATTACCCGAATGCTAACCCAATGCGCACTTGGTGATGAACTCCTGGCTGAAGCGATCCTTCAGTCAGCAATGCATATTAACCAGGAACGAACAGAAGCGATCAATCAGCAAAGTTTTAGTATTCAAACTGAAATCTCCGGATCATGAATATCCTCGATCTATCGATAGAAACCGGAATCATACAGACCCTTTCAGGAAAGCAGTTCAGCCTGTTTGAACCTACACCTGAAATGATTGACATCCATGACATTGCCGCCGGATTATCAAACAAAGGCCATTTCTCAGGACTGACTCCTTCCTTTTTCTCAATAGCCCAACATAGTGTAATGGTCTGTGATGAGTTTTCCTTCATGGCACCATATAATGATCCGGGATTAAAACTGCTGGCTCTGCTGCACGATGCTGCTGAAGCATACATCGGTGATATGATAAAACCTCTGAAAGTTCGTATTCCGCAGTTTGCTGAAATTGAAGAAAGCATTATGAACGCGATCTGTGCAAAATACGGAATGGATTATTCCAGCCTGCACCTGATAAAATCTACCGATCTGTTTATTCAGGAAGTGGAATATAACGCTTTTTATAATAACGGGAGAATTACCTATATGAATCCGGAAAAAGCAAAACTTGAATTTCTTGACCGCTTTAAGATTTATTACAATGAATATTAAAAGCACCAAAGGAACCCACAAGCGAAAATACTACCTACACAGGCAGTTGAAAAAACAAGGCTTTGGTCTCCAACTAGGGGATAAAAATAAAACGATAACCGTCATACCTGATTTAGTAGATTCTGCAAATGGGAATAAATATGTGGCCGAACTTCAAAACGGGTTCAGCTATGGTGTCCAGTACCTGAATCCTATAATACAAATCTCCGACAGTGAACTTTAATCTTTGAACTGATTTATGATCCCACAATACGTTAAAGCCGTTGGCCAGCTTCAGCAGCTGTTTCAGGAATTGGCCGATGAAGGAAAGATCACCGACCGGCAGGCTGGACGTTTCGATCAGTCCCAAAAGATCCTGGTTAATTTTCACAGCTGGTTTCGAAATCAGTTTGATGGAAATATTAAGGTAGAACTCCCCTGGGAAGATGATCGGTTTACCCAGGCCTGGAAACTTTGGACCAACTTCAAAAAAGAGCAGTTTCAGTTTGCTTACAAACAAATCGGTGAACAGGGAGCACTGAAAGACCTGGTTGATTTGTCGGGTGGAGATATGGAAAAAGCGATTGAGATCATCCATCAGTCAATCAAAAAAGGATGGAAAGGCTTCTTTGAACTGAAAGATCAAAAAGCTATAACTAATAAATTAGTTGATCAACGTCAAACTGACTATAAACAACAATTAATGAACCGTTTAGGAGTAGAATAATCATGGGAGAAATTGTAAAATATGAACAGAAATCTGCTTTACCGGCTACAATGATTGGTTTTATGGCAGAATATGCACCGGGCAAATGCCTTCGGGCTTTTTATCGCGAGAATACCCCAGCTTTGACCATGAAAAGCTCCGCCCCGACACTTGCAAGCATCCGCAGGGAATACTCTGAAGATTTCCAAATCGCTTATGTATCCGTCTGGATCGTTAACCTGAACGATTTTGTGAATGCACTGAGAAAAATGTCACCCGAACAGATCGAAGAAACAGCCACAATCATTGTACAGGAATACCCTTATCTCAACCTTGCCGATATTAACCTGGTATTCCGAAAGATTAAAAAAGGGGAATTCGGTCAGCTCTTTGCTGAAATCGATGGGATGAAAGTTCTCTCCTGGTTCGAACAATATGCCAGGGAACGGGCCCGAACTGCCGCTGAAATCTCTATGAGCCAGGCTGATCAATTCAAGCAAGACCTGCCCCGTGTGAGCGATACGATCGCGATCAACAAAATCAAAAACCGGCAGGCCATTGGTCTGCATATTCACCAGCAAGCTAAACGCAAACTTTAATGAGCACAAACGAACTTTCCTATAAACCGCTGAAGTTGATACGTCCGCTGGCGGATATCTCAATAGAACAATCAGCAGAAAATCAAACGATATTCATTCCCAAATCAGTAAGCGATCAAAAAACGATCGCTTCTCTTTTCGTTACCGATTTGCCATTCACATCCGATTCTGCATTAAAAGCCGGTATTCCGATTGTTGGTTACAAGGGAATCACTGACCAGTACAGCGAAAACCTTCAGGTACTTCATCCTGAATTTACTCAGCTTCTGCAAGAAAAAAAAGTAAACACCGTTGTGTTGGACTATAATTCCGATGTGCTGGATCCCGGATTTTCCCATGGCAGCGATAAGGACCTTTCGTGGCCACTGTTCAGCGTATTTTTCGCGGTCAAAAAGTTCAAGGACCTGCTCAATGCCTTCGATCGGGATATCACCCTGATCTGGACCAACATCAAACACCAGTTTGCGTTTGAACAGGTAATCACAATAGATGATCTGGAGAAGAAACATCCCGACCGTACTTTTACTGCTCTTCACAACTTCAAATCACAGGAGAATTCGTTTTTCGATTGTATCAACCTGACAGAGAACAGCATGAACCGACTGTTTTCCCATCTCCGTTTGAAGGATGCCATTACCTTTTACAGTTACCATGCCGATCAGTTGAAACAATACGAGTTTGTTTTCAGATCGGTTTGTTATTGTCACGATGGAGATAAGCTGGAGAAGATCAAATACACAGATACCAAACTTTACCTGCGCGTTGGCCCGTTTTATTACAAGCGCATCATGGTCACCAATGCCCACGACCAATACGAAGAAGTGCTAAAGCCTTGGTCCATAAGCGAAATTGGCAGGGATTATGGTCAGAATTTCATCAAGCAGATTCCGCGCTACGATACATTTGTAAACAAACCCAACAACTCGGGTGAATACCAGCGGGTAGTTACCACCAATCACAACGGCATTGTAAGCAGCCTGTTCAACATCTACCATCCGGTAGATTGGGAGCCGGTGGCCGGTCAGTGGCCAACGATCGAAAAGTTTCTGAAACACATTTTCACCGCTTGTAACACTGAGGGTGAGGTACTTTACCAGTTCGGACTGGATTACATTCAACTGTCTTACCTGAATCCGCGGCAAAGGCTTCCGATCCTTGCACTGGTGAGTTCTGAACGGAATACCGGCAAAAGCACTTTCCTGGATTTTCTAAAATTGATCTACGGAGCCAATATGGCTATTCTGGACAATCAGCGATTTAATCCGAAGTTTACCAGTCATTTTGCCGGGAAACTATTTGTGGCCATTGATGAAGGTCATATTCCGCTGCACGATAAAACTACCAAGGAAATGATCAAGAATATGGCAACCGGCAAAGTCATGTGGCTGGAAGGCAAAGGTGCAAACGCTGAAGTGGTTGAAAATTTCACTCATCTGCTGTTCTGCTCTAACAACGAGCGTAATTTTATGCAGATCGATCCGGGAGAAAACCGTTTTGCTGTTTTGAAAGTCCCCTCTTTCAGGGCACAAGGCATGAAAGATGATCCGGATATGCTGGAAAAAATGCGAAAGGAAGTTCCGGCCTTTTTGAACTTTCTGCAAAACCGACCTCTGCATTATCCGTCAAAAACAACCCGTTTCTGGTTCCCCGATGAAGTATATATTACTGAAGCTTTGCAATTGGTGATGGATAAAACCAAATCAATCATTGAGAAGGAATTGGAGGATTGGCTGGATGATGCTTTTCATGACTTTCTGCAATTAGAGTTAAATTATACTTTGGATGATATTTGCCATGAACTGGGTAAATCATCTGAATATAAATTCCCCAAATCGAGAATTAGGGAGATGCTGGTTGAGAACTATAATATAACGCCAGGACCATCACAGCGGTACGTGTTTTATACCACCAAACCGAACGGGGAGCCTGATGAACAAAAAAAGAAAGGACGTTTTTGTAGATTTTATGCAAAAGATTGGTTGGACGATGATGAGTTTGAAAAACTATTTTCTTCAAAATGGAATCCTGAAGGCAAGTTCACCCCTGTTAAAAAGTGATATTTTTCAAAAAGTGCGTTCCAAATGTTCCAAATGTTCCAACACTTCTAAATACATTGATTTATAATAGTTTAAGCCGGAACATTTAATCAAAATAAAAAGTTCCAAATGTTCCAAAAGTTCCACCAGAGGCAAACCCGGAACTTTTGGAACTTTTGGAACAAATGAAAAATCGAAATGTTCCACCTTTAAATGACTAAATTTCAATAATTTATATCAAGTAATTTGGGTGGAACATTTGGAACGCAAAAATCGACAACGTGTGAAATTTGCAGTTTTTAAGGTTGGCTGAGAATAATGTGGATTGATAAATTAAAAAACTTAATCGCTATAAAAACAAAAAGGTAGAACCTCTGTCCTACCTTTTCTCTCTTAAACTAACTAACCTAACTAAACCTAAACTTATGAAAAAAAATGTACTACAAACATAGGCCTGTGAACTCAAAAATTGTGAAAATAATTGTGAAATTATCTTAAAGTTATTGTTTGTATAACACTTGCCTGATATGAAAGGCAGAGTATAAAAACAGACAAATAATCGCACTTCCAACTCCAAATTTTTCTTATCTTCGTATAATCTGTTCGGGGAAATGTGTCAAACCATTTTACCCGATTTTTTATGCCTGAAAAATTTGTTGTTACCCTGCCGGTTAAGCCTTATGTGAAAAGGTTCATTGAGATTAATTACGGATTTCCGGCAAATTTCTCTTCCAATGCGGATGTAAACCGCTTTTTCCTGAGCCTGCTCAAAAAACCGGACAATTCTCTGGATAACCGCTACTCTGAACAGCTTTTTAATTACACTGCTATGATGGAAGTTTCCATTTCTCAGCATGACTTCTACCATTTCGGTTGGGAACTGACCCGAACTGATATTGTAGCCTTTGGAAAGTACTTCGAAGAGAAAGCTAAGTTTATGATGCGGTCTTTCGTGGGTGTTTATGTTGCAGCAGGAATGCCAATTTTTAAATCCATTAACTTGTTCCAGGAAAGGTTTCTTTTTGATGATGCTCACTGGGACTATCAGACCATCAA
>JBAWZG010000223.1:0-6509 GCA_037143155.1 Bacteroidia bacterium | reverse complement strand
CAGCATTGATGGGCAAAACACAACTGGTTGCGGGCAAATACGGACAAGCCGTTCAACTCACCGGAACCGACACCTGGGTTGAGTTGTATCGTGATCCTAAACTCGATATCTCCGGAAAAGCATTAACCGTTTCGTTTTGGCTAAAACCCCGCGAATGGAACGGAAACGGCACTTTACTTTCCAAGGGATTTTATCAGTTTGGTGTGGAACAACCCAGCGAAAAGGAACTTGAATTTTACGTGGGCGATCAAAAGAAAACGAGCGTAAAAACCTCACTTCCTGAAAACTGGATCAACAACTGGCATCTGATTACAGGAATTTACAATGGAACTCAGCTTCAGATTTACATTGATGGTGAAAAGAAATCCACGACCGCCTGTACGATCTCAATTGAAAACAAACCATTCGCCATAAACCTCGGACGAAATCCGGAAATTGAACAGCAGGAAAACCCAAACCATTACAGCAACGCAACTTTCGATCAGCTTGCTATTTTCGATAAAGTGGTTAATGTACAGGATTTGCTGAATCCGACCGATGCAACTAAAAAATCAGCTGTTTGCTGGCTCGATTTCGACGAACAAAAAACCGGACAGGATTTCTTCAGCATGGGAGTTGGCGGAAGAACCTATGGCACCATCTGGCCCGACCGTAAACCTCAGCCTGAAATGTGGCAGATCAAGAAATCGGCTCAACCGGTTTCTGTAAAAATGCTCGACGAATCGAAAAGCGAAGTGGAAATCTGGAACCGGATGCATTTCACCAATACGATCGAACTGGATGCCATCTGGCAGTTGCAGTGCGAGGGAACTGTTGTGAAGGAAGGAACTCTTCAAACTTCGGTTCCGGCGCTTTCGCGGGCCAAATGCTCCATTCCTTTCCTGCCTTTCGAGAAGGAAGCCGGGAAAGAATATTTTGTTCTGATTAGTTTCCGCCAGAAATCCGACGAGCTCTGGGCGAAGAAAGGTTTCGAAAAAGCCTGGGATCAACTCCCTTTGAAAATTATACCTGTTCTTCCTGACGTGATCAAGACGAGCCAAGCTGCTCCTGAAGTTGTTGAAAATGCACAACAAATTCAGGTAAAAGGAACCAATTTCGTTTACAGTTTCAGTAAAAAAACAGGCAACCTCAACTCCATACTTTTTGATGGTGCGGAATTACTGAAAGAAGGAATGAAGCTTAATGTTTGGCGCGCACCGCTGGCCAACGACATTGATCAATGGACAAATTGGCAATCGGGACTCACACGAACTCCCGGAATGGGCTCAGGTCAAAGTAATTCGTGGTATGCACATGGACTCGATCAAATGACAACTGCTGCTGATCGCATCAGTTGGACCAAAAATTCAGGCGAAATCAGACTGGTAATTGAAAGCCACACCTCAAACACGGATCTTTCAACTTCGTTCGAAAACCGGATGGTTTATTGCATTGATGGGTCGGGCAAAATGAAACTCAACCATACAGTGACTCCCTGCGGAAAAATGCCGGAATGGCTTCCACGCGTCGGAATCCAACTCGTACTGGAACAATCGTTCGATCAGGTGAAATGGTATGGCCGCGGACCGTTCGAAACCTATCCGGATCGCAAAACCGGGGCAAAAGTGGGTGTCTGGTCAGCTTCGGTGACTGATCAATATGAACCTTATTTGATTCCGCAGGAAAACAGCAACAAGTCCGACGTTCGCTGGGCTACACTGCAAAATGCAAAAGGTGTTGGAATCCGAATTTCTTCTTCGGAACAGTTTAATTTCAGCGCTTTGAATGTGCAGTCAGACAATCTTTCCCGTGCACTTTACCCGTTTCAGTTAAAACCCTTTGACGGGATCACGCTGAATCTGGATTATGCCCTTAGCGGAGTTGGATGTACTGCCATTTCGGTATTGAATAAATATCGCGTAATGCCTTCAGAAAGACAGTTTGAAATGGTTTTTGAACCATTTGCAAAAAAATAATTGCAAATATTTTGCAGTAAACCCTGTTGAATTTAAGTCAGCAGGGTTTATTTTTTTACTCAGCAGCCAATTCGGGACAATTCGGGTTTGGTTTATTCGACCCAGTTTCATAACTTAGTTAAGTTGTAAATGAACTTCCATGTACAAAAAACTAAGCATCAAGGAATGGGCCGTCGAAGACCGTCCGCGTGAAAAGATGATGACAAAGGGAATTCGCACCTTGTCGGAAGCCGAGCTGCTTGCCATTTTAATCGGTTCAGGCAATCTCGACGAATCGGCGGTAGAAGTTTCACGACGGATTTTAGCATCGGTAAACAACAACCTCAATGAACTGGGGAAGAAAACGATCAACGACCTTCGGAAATTCAAAGGAATTGGCGAAGTAAAAGCCATAACGATCATGGCGGCGCTCGAATTGGGGCGGCGGCGAAAGGAATCGGAACCTGATGAAAAACCCAAATTAGTGACCAGCAGCGATGCTGCGGCCATTATGAAACCTATGTTGAGCGACCTTCCACACGAAGAATTCTGGGTATTGCTGCTCAACCGGAACAATTTGCTGCTCGACAAGCTGCAGGTGAGTCAGGGCGGATTGTCGGGAACCATCATCGATGTCCGGATTATCCTGAAAATAGCACTCGAGAAACTGGCTTCCTCGATTATTCTTTGCCACAACCATCCTTCGGGCAACCTGATTCCAAGCGAAGCAGACAAGGATATCACGAAAAAAATCAAAGAAGCCGGAAAACACATGGATATTCCGGTGCTCGATCACCTGATTATCGGGAATGATGCGTACTTTAGCTTCGCCGATGAAGGCCTGATCTGATTGTCCTATGACGCATCATAAAAAACTACTGATATTCGTTCCCGAAATTACCCCTCGGATTAAATATACCTTTGAATTCATCTTTCATACAATTCTTGGCGTCGAAGTTGGATATACCGCCAACCAAAACGAATTCATTCAGTCCCTTCTTCCCAAAATCAATTATTCGTCGGACAATTTTTCTTCCGGATTATTCATGAAAGCACATTCGCTTTTATTCGAAAAATCGATTTCAAAACAGGAAATTACCGAAATTGAATCGATGCAGCTCCGGATGTTTTTTCCTTCATCAGATGACTCTTTTCTGCCTTTCGATCCCTTTGCTTGTATCTTTTACCTGCTAACGCGGTATGAAGAATACCTTTCGGAAACCACCGACGATCACGAACGGTTTTCTGATTCTGAAAACATTCTGGTTAAACTCGGTTTGCATCAGAAACCGGTTGTGGATGAATTGGCCTACCTGATTGCAGAAAAAATTTCAACTCAATTTCCTGACTTTAAAATTCGTAAGCGTACTTTTCAGTTTTTAACAACAATCGACATCGACAATGCCTGGGCTTTCAAAAACAAGAGCCTGGCAGTTTCGTTGGGAGCTGTGTTAAAAGCTGCCATTCACGGGCATTTCGACGAACTCAGGCAACGGTTTGCGGTATTACTTGGGCTTCAGAAAGATCCTTACGACACCTATAAATATATTTTTGAAACTTATGATGGACTGGCAGATCATCTTCAGTTCTTTTTTCTGATCGGAGACCGCAGTTCCTACGACAAGAATATTTCATACAAAAACAAAGCTTTCAGGCAGCTCATATCTCATATTTCAATCCAATGCGAAGTGGGAATTCATCCATCGTATGCATCCAATCATAAACCATGGAAGTTTGAACAAGAAAAAGAAAGATTGGAAGATATTACTCAGAAGAAAGTGACCCAAAGCCGGCAACATTTCCTGAAACTCCGGTTTCCGAATACTTACCAAAACCTTTTAAAGTCAAACATAACAGACGATTACACCATGGGATTTGCAAGCCTTGCCGGATTCCGGGCCGGAACCTGCACGGCTTTTCCGTTTTTCGATCTGAGCCGTAACCGGAATACTGAATTGATGATTCATCCGTTTCAGCTTATGGATGTAACCTTGAAAAACTATCAGCATCTGAATCCGGAAAAAGCATGGCAAAAGATTTTAGAAATCATGCAGGAAGTAAAAAAAGTTAATGGCACATTCGTCAGCCTGTGGCATAATGAATCGCTTGGTGATTCGGGGCAATGGGCCGATTGGCAAAAGGTTTTTAAACAAATGACGGAGAACGCTTTAACCTTGGAGAATGAGCAATCCTGAAATCAGATTCATAAGAAATTCGGAAATCGACCGGGCAAAATGGGATCGATGCATTGCCCAATCTAAATTCGGGATCGTTTATGCCTGGAGCTGGTATCTCGATCGCATTTGCACGCGTTGGGATGCGCTGATCTGGGGCGACTACCTGTATATTATGCCATTGGTAAATAACCGCAAATTTGGAATCAGTTATATTTATCAGCCTTTTTTCACACAGCAGCTGGGTGTATTTTCGAAACTCAACATCGAACCTGAAATCACTGACCAGTTTTTAGATGCCTTACCAAAACAATTCAGATTAACCGACATGAATCTGAATCTTGGAAATTCAATCAAAACTGCAGATTTCAATTTCAGGCAAAATACTACTTACCACCTCAAGCTCCAACAAGATATCACTGAAATCCGGGCTACTTACAATTCCAACACACGCCGGAACATTCAAAAGGCAATTCAGCAAAAAATCAGCATCAGACCGGTGAATGATATCAGTCGGTTTATCCGCTTTACCTCAGAGAACCTGAAGTCAAAGTCACCGGAAATAAAAACCAGGCATTATTCTGCTTTGGAAAAGGTAATCAGTTATGCAGTTCCCAATCATTCCGGCGAACTATTGGGGGCCTGGGATTCCGAAAACAATCTGGTTGCTTCCGTATTTTTTGTAAAGAGCAATCAAATCGTAATTTATCTGGCTGCTTCATCCAGTCAGTCCGGAACTGAAAAAAGTGCCATGTTTCTGCTGATCGATACTTTCATAAGTCAAAATGCAGGAAACAAGCTCACACTTGACTTTGAAGGGTCCAATATTCCCGGTATTGCACGCTTTTATAAAGGCTTTGCAGCACTTCCACAAACCTATTATTCCTTTCATCAGAACCGCCTGCCAAAGCTTTTTCGGATATTCAAAAAATAATACGGAAATTTCTTTATGATCATCATTTTCTATACTGTAAAGCATTATTTTGCTTAGGTAATTTTCATTACTTTCGCCCAAACTTTTTCAATCATGAAGGTAAATATCATAGGGAATGCGAATTCCGTTTTTAATCAGTTCATTGCAGAAATCAGAGATGAAGCCGTTCAGAAAGATCCAATGCGCTTCCGTACAAATCTGAATCGTTTGGGTGAAATTTTTGCCTACGAGATTAGCAAAGTCATGGATTACGAAACCATCGACGTGAAAACTCCGCTTGGAGTGGCTCAGGTTTCCAACCTGGTTCAGCAGCCTGTTTTAGCTACCATTTTAAGAGCCGGATTGCCCCTTCAGCAAGGATTACTTAATATTTTCGATCATGCTGAGAATGCATTTATTTCAGCCTACCGGAAATATGACGAAGCAAGCGAATTCCATATCGAATTCGAATACCTCGCTTCACCCTCGCTGACGGGCAAAGATCTGATTCTTTCTGATCCGATGCTGGCTTCCGGGGCTTCCATAGAAATTGGCTACCGTGCTTTATTGAAAAAAGGGGCGCCAAAACATGTTCACATTGTGGTGGTGATTGCGAGTACCCAGGGAGTGGAATATATTACCCAGCACATTACTGAAGAAAATGTAACCTTGTGGATTGGAGCTGTCGATCCGGAAATGACACCTTTGTCGTACATTGTTCCGGGATTGGGTGACGCCGGCGATTTGGCTTTTGGTGCAAAGATTGATTCGCATTAATAAAGCCCCCTTCCCGTTCCCCCGTTGGGGGAAAGCCTGTGTGGCTGCACCTCATCTTTTTCGGGATTAATGGGCAGGTAACGATTGTCGGTAAAAATAAATCATCAATCGTTAATTTTAAATCAGAAGGATTCCCAGTCCGAACAACACCGTAAAAAGCAGCGTTGCCAGCGATAATTTTTTCAGGAAAGGATCGAATTTTCGTGGCGAAGTAATTTTGTTGATCTGAATCAGATCGTTCAGAAACAGTGGAAAGGACAACAAAAACAACCACTGAACAGTTGATTTTCCATGCATCGCGGTAAATAGTACAGCAGTAGATAATCCGGTTAAGATCAGCCACGAATGATAAATTTTACTTTTCTTGCTTCCCATCCTCACCACCACCGTATTTTTTCCTGAATTCCGGTCATTTTCAATATCTCGCATGTTGTTCAGATTGAGAACTCCGGTACTGAATAATCCGATACTGACTGCCGGCAGAAAAAGTTCAGGATTTATCTGATGAGTGTTTAAAAAATAAGTGCCTGCAACGGGTAAGATTCCAAAGAAAAGAAAAACAGCCAGGTCGCCAAATCCGGCATATCCATAAGGATTTCTTCCGGCTGTATACTTATATGCTGCAATCAAGGCTATTATTCCGAAGGTCAGGAATAGTAAAAATACAGATAAATCAAGTCCTTTCGTTCCTTCGGCAACCAGCCAGATTCC
>JBAWZG010000222.1:0-6536 GCA_037143155.1 Bacteroidia bacterium | reverse complement strand
GAATGACTAAGAATGACCAAATCAACTCACCAAATTAATTCCTGAAATCATGGATCTAATCTGGAAATGGCTTTCAGGAAATTACATTGAACTTCTGGGAGCCATTTTAGGTGTTGTATACGTCTTTTTCTCCATCCGTCAAAACATTCTGACCTGGCCAGTCGGTTTACTTTCGTCAATTCTATATGTTTGGATTTTTTTCAATTCAAAATTATACGCTGATATGGGTCTGCAAATGTACTACGTGTTCATCAGTATATATGGCTGGTATGAATGGTTGAAAGGAAATCAGGACAATGCCCGGGAAAAGCTCGAAGTGAACCGGTTAAACCTGAAGCTTGGAATTTTACTAATCGTGATCAGTCTGATAATTTTTGGTATGATCTGGCTGATTTTAATAAATTATACCGATTCCCAGGTACCCGTTGCTGATTCGCTGGCTACATCGTTAAGTATTGTCGCTACCTGGATGCTTGCCCGCAAAATTCTGGAACACTGGCTGGTCTGGATTTTCGTGGATGCCTTCTCAATTGGTCTTTTTATATACAAAGGTCTTCTCCCGACTGTTATTTTATTCGTTGTTTATACCATTATGGCAGTTGTTGGTTTCGTTGAATGGAAGAAGGATTTTGTGGAGAAAAGAAATAGAAAAAAAATGGTTTTGTAAAGACGCACGGCCGCCCGTCTCTAACATAGTGACGAAACGATGGAACTTGGAATTATTCATGAAAACAAGAAAACAGATAAGAATTGCAATTACCGGACCCGAATCGACCGGAAAAACAACTTTGGCCAAACAGTTGGCTGTTGAATTTCAAGGACAATACATTCCGGAATATGCACGCGAATATGTTGAAAAGCTGCCTCGTCACTATACTTTCGACGATGTTGAAAAAATTGCAAAAACCCAGGTGGAGCAATACAATTTTACCCTAAAAAGCTCAGAAACATTCTTTTTTTTCGATACCTGGCTGATTATTACCAAAGTGTGGTTTAACTGGGTTTTTGGAATAGTGCCAGAATGGCTTGAAGACCGGATACAGAATTTACCGATTGATTTATTTCTGCTTTGTCATCCCGATTTACCATGGGAACCCGATACTGTTCGTGAAAATGGCGGTGAAAACCGAACAAAACTGTTTGAGCAGTATCGGTTGGAACTGAAACATTATAATTTTAACTTTGTTGAGATTAGTGGAACAGGTGATGAGCGATTAAACAAAGCCATTGCAGCAATCCGTAATAGTAATCTTTCAGTTTAATTCTTCTAATTTTCTCAGAAAATGCAGTCAGAAAAAAATATTGAGCACAAAATGCGCAGTGCTGTTGATCAGTTGTCTGATCAGAAATCGTTGAATCTGGTTTGCCACGAACATCGCATTGGAGAGCCTTTGCCTTCAATAGATAAACTTGGTAAAATAGTTGCGATTATCCGCGAGATTTTGTTTCCCGGTTATTTCGGAAGTACCAGTCTGCGTACCAATACGACCAAGCATTATATTGGTGTGTATATTGATGAGTTATTCGAATTGCTTTCCGAGCAAATTCTGGCCGGACTATGTTTCACTTGTGCAAATCCGGAGCAGGTCGATATGCAGGAACGTTCAAAATTTGCACAGGGATTGGCCTCTGATTTCATTTCCTTTCTGCCTGAAATCAGGCGGTTACTGGTCACTGATGTCGAAGCTGCTTTTTTAGGTGATCCTGCTGCCAATAGCCAAAGTGAGGTGATCTACTGTTACCCGACTATACGTGCAATCATCAATCATCGGGTTGGTCACCAATTGTTGAATCTTGGAGTTCCACTCATTCCGCGCATAATTTCTGAAATGGGGCATTCCGAAACCGGAATTGATATTCATCCCGGAGCTCAAATTGGCGAATCTTTTACAATTGACCATGGTACAGGAGTGGTTATTGGTTCGACCTGTATTATCGGCAAAAATGTAAAACTCTATCAGGGAGTTACGCTTGGTGCAAAAAGTTTTCCTCTCGACGATCAGGGCAATCCAATTAAGGGAATCCCTCGCCATCCGATCGTGGAAGACAATGTGATCATTTATGCTCAGGCTACCATTCTTGGAAGGATCCGCATCGGGGCAAATTCGGTCATAGGTGGAAACGTTTGGGTCACCAACAGTATGCCTCCAAATACGAAACTTGTTCAGTTTAAAGCCAAAGAATCAGATTTCAGCGAAGGAGCCGGAATATAAACATTAAGGAGAAAAAGGAAAAAGAAATAAGTAAATTATCGAATTCATGATTTTCCTTTTCACTTTTCCTTTTTTCTATTGATAAATAACTTTTTCCCAATTTTAAAATTAGATGGAAAATCAACACTATACAGCCACAACGATGGCCGGCCTTGAAGAAGTACTGGCTCAGGAATTAATTGAAATTGGTGCAGACGAAGTACAAATTGGAAGAAGATCGGTTTACTTTAGCGGCGATCTGAAAATGCTTTACAAAGCCAATTATTGCCTGAGAACGGCTCTCCGGATTTTGGTCCCGATTGACTCCTATAAAATACATTCGGCTGACGATTTATATCAACGGGGTAAAAATTTCAAATGGGAAGAATTGTTTGGCATCGAACAAACTTTTGCTATTCAAAGTATTGTTTTCTCCGACTTGTTTAATAACTCGATGTATGCATCGCTCAAACTGAAAGATGCCATCGTTGATCGGTTCCGGTATAAATTTGGAGACCGGCCTTCGGTCAATTCCAAAAATCCTGACATTCTCATCAATTTGCACATCAGCAACGAGTATTGTACCATATCGATGGACAGCAGCGGAGAATCTCTGCATAAACGCGGGTACAGACTGGATCAGAACGAAGCTCCTATGAGCGAGGTTTTGGCTGCCGGATTGATCCGTCTTTCGGAATGGGACCGTCAGAGTGAGCTGATTGATCCGATGTGCGGTTCAGGAACCATTGCCATTGAAGCAGCTATGCTGGCCAACGGAATCTATCCCGGAACCGTACGTAAGAACTTTGCCTTTAAGAACTGGCGAACTTACAATCCCGGATTATTTAAACGAATGGAAGAAGAAGTACAGCCAGTTTCCAAATTACCTATAAAGATTCTGGCTTCCGACATTTTGCGCCGGAACATTGATATTGCATCAAAAAATGCAGACGAGGCTGGCGTTGGTTCTCTCATTGACTTTAAAGTATCTGATTTCAAACTGCTCGATCCCGCTTTGGAAAAGCCTTTCCTTTTGTTCAATCCGCCTTATGGTGAACGACTATCATCAGACGACACCAATTTCTACTCAATGATCGGTGAACGGCTGAAACATCATTACACCAATGCGACGGTCTGGATTATCAGCACTGCACAATGTTTGAAATCAATAGGTTTAAGACCTTCAAAGAAAATTACTATACTGAATGGTTCACTGGAATGCAGTTTCCGGAAATATGAATTGTATTCGGGGACAAAGAAAATTGTTGCTGACGATAATGTTTCCAAAGAATAGTCATTCATAGTCATCCGCTTCACGTCATTCAATTGTTGTTAAGCAACGAATGACAATAAAATGACTACCAATGACTAATTAAAACTTGAAATTTGGAACTTGAAATCTGAAACTATTTACACGTTCCAGATCTCCCATGCCCTCAATGCTTGCAGGTGAAGCATTTCCAATCCGTTTTTCGTCTTTGCGCCCTGTGCTTTTCCTTTTTTCAGGAATAAAGTTTCTTCCGGATTGTAAACCAGATCAAATAAAACGTGCTCTGAAGTAATTGACTGATAAGGAATATCAGGGCAATTGTCTACATTCGGGAAGGTTCCGATTGGGGTAGCGTGGATGACAATCAGGTATTCTTTCAAAAGCTTTTCATCGATTTGATTGTACCTGATTTCATTTTCGTACAGTTGATCCTCAATGGATGACGAAACGAATTCAATCTGCAATTTATTTAGGATGTATTTGATCGCCTTCGAAGCACCACCAGTCCCCAAAATCAGGGCTTTTTGATGCTTTTCTTCCAACATCGGACGAAGCGAATTCTCAAATCCGTAAATATCAGTATTGAAACCTTTCAGAATTCTTTTACCGTTTTGATTGATGATTTTAACCGTATTGACAGCGCCAATCTCTGCTGCTTCAGCATCTATTTCATCCAGAAACTGCATGATCTGTTGTTTGTAAGGAATGGTGCAATTCAATCCACAGATTTCTTTTCCCTGATCAAAAACGCCGATAAATTCATCAATGGTATCTAATTCGAAATTCAAATATTCATGCTCTGACAGGTTTTCTTTGGCAAACTTTTCAGTAAAGAAATTCCGCGAAAACGAGTATCCCAGGCGGTGTCCGATTAATCCAAATGTTTTCATCCTATTGTATTTAAAGTATAAATTATCTTATTTTAGAATGTATAAAAGCCCGTCATTGCGAGGCACGAAGCAATCCTAAGCTAATTGCATTTTTATTTTGAGATTGCTTCCCCTTTCGTGCCTCAGGGTCGCAATGACGCTTCGATTAAAATCATATCCAATTCAAAAACAGCCTTCAATTAAATTTCACTCAGTTCCAGCCAGCGCATTTCTTTTTCTTCCAGTAGCCCTGAAATGGTAACGTATCTCGTCGATTTTTCCTGTAACTGACTGCTGTCGAGAGATCCGGAATTCAGAGCATGATTGATTTCTGCCTTTTCCGACTCAAGTGATGCGATTTCTTTTTCAAGTTGCTCCAATTCCTTTTTCTCATTGAAGGTCAACTTTCGTTCTTTTTCCTTAACTGGTTTGGCAGGCGCTTTTAATTCAGGCTTAATTTGCTTTTTCCTTTTTTCTTCTTCCTCCAATTGCTTGTTTCGCCATATGGTATAGCTGCCGGGAAAGTCTTTGATGTTACCTTCTCCGTCGAAAACAAAAAGGTGATCGACAATTTTATCCATAAAATAACGGTCATGCGAAACAATAATGACACATCCCTGAAAAACCCGGAGGTAATCTTCCAGAACGGCCAGTGTCATGATGTCCAGATCGTTGGTTGGCTCATCCAGAATCAGAAAATTCGGATTAGTCATCAGGATAGTACACAAATAAAGCCGACGTTTCTCTCCTCCTGAAAGCTTTTCGATAAAGGAATATTGGGTATCCGGTGGAAAAAGAAAGGTGGTAAGCATTTGTGATGCAGTCAGTTTTCTTCCATCTTCGAAGTTGATGACTTCAGCAATTTTATTCACCGCATCAATCACTTTATCACCCGGATTAAATTCCATCCCAGTTTGCTGATAATACCCAAAACGGATGGTTTGCCCGATTTCCACTTTACCGGCATCAGCCTGAATATTTCCGGTCACGATGTTCAGGAATGTTGATTTACCGGTGCCGTTTTTGCCAACAATTCCGACTTTTTCAAAACGCTGAAACTTGTATGAGAAATCTTTGATCAGGCAAAGATCGCCGTAGGATTTGCTGATGAGTTCCAAATCGAGAATTTTATTCCCGATTCGGGAAGAATTCATGCTCAGCTCAATGTTATTTTCATTCAGGTTCTGTCCGGCCTTCACAACCAGGTCATCCACGCGTTCCATTCGGTATTTCGATTTGTGTCCGCGCGCCTGTGGCATTCGCCGCGACCATTCCAACTCGGTGCGAAGCAGGTTTTTTGCCTTTTCGACGCTGGTGGCATTCGATTCCATCCGATCCTGACGTTTCTCAAGAAAATACGAATAGTTTCCGCGGTAACGATATATCGTATTGCCCTCCATTTCCAGGATTTCATTGCAAACCCGATCCAGAAAATACCGGTCATGAGTAACCATAAACAAGGTAATTTTAGTCTTTTCGAGATAATTTTCGAGCCACTCAATCATTTCCAGATCAAGGTGGTTGGTAGGTTCATCGAGCATCAGTAAATCAGGCTCATTGATCAGCACATTGGCAAGGGCCACACGTTTTTTCTGTCCTCCGGAAAGCTCCGAGATTGGCTGGTCGTAATCGTAAATTTTAAGCTGTGTCAGAATTTGTTTAACTTTAACCTCGAAGTCCCAGGCATGATGGCTTTCCATCAATTCGGTATATTTTGTGATGTCTTCCTTGCGGTTGTGGAGAACAGCGTCTTCAAAGTTCCGGATGGTTTCAACCAGTTCATCGCCTGATTGAAAGACAGCTTCGAAAACGGTTTGATTTTCGATCAAATCCGGAATCTGTTTCAGATAGCCAATTCTAATATCTCCGGTTTTGGTGATCAGCCCGAATTCCACAGTATCATTGCCTGCCAGAATTTCCATGAGCGTTGTTTTACCGACACCATTTCGGGCAATCAGCGCAATTTTTTGATGTTCAAATATGGTGAATGAAATATTTTCGAAGAGCAACTGGTCGCCAAAACGCTTCGATAAATTTTCAGCCTGTAAAAACGGAGTCATAAATTTTTTCTGCAAAAATAACATTTTAAGGCTACCAAAATGTTTAAGTTTGGAATCGACAAAATCAGGACAAAATGAACAAAAGAGAATTATTTGATCAGGTGATAACCTATTTTCAAAAGGAGATGCCAATTGCCGAAACCGA
>JBAWZG010000221.1:0-6804 GCA_037143155.1 Bacteroidia bacterium | reverse complement strand
ACCCATGCATCAACAACAACACCTTTGTCAAGAATACGGTCAATAACTTCTACTAAGCTTGATGATCCGATTGTTTTTTCTACTGCCATGATTTAATTCTCCTATTATTAGTTAATTTTTCCGTGCTTTTTTAAGAGTGACGGTTTACCTCTTTTTAATTCAATAAATTGAAATACTTAAGCAGCTTTAGCGGTCAAGCCAATAGCTTCGGCATATTTCAAATAAGTTTCAACAGAAGCAACTACGATTCTTGCTTCGATAGCAAGTAATTCGATACCTACTAAAGATACTCTTACCCATGCATCAACTACGACACCTTTGTCGAGGATACGGTCAATAACTTCTACCAAGCTTGATGATCCAATGGTTTTTTCTACGGCCATGATGTAATCTCCTATTATTTGGTTAAAAAACCGTGCTTGTCATTGGAGGGACGGCTTACCTCTTTTTATGGGAGTAAAAAATCAATTACGAAACCCTATATGTGCCGGGTTCATCGTAGTGACGGTTTACCTTCGTGCCGTTTGTAAACCAAAGGCTGTGCCAACAATAATATTCAGTTCCAAAACGACCTGCTTCGGATAGCTATCTGTTTGAGGTTGAAACAGAAAAAAAAATATTCTTTTTTTTAGCCGTAATTTTTAGAAGTAAATTATGGTAAAATAAAAAGTTTCGAAAATGAAATAATCGCGTACTTACGTGAAAATGCGTAATCGATGAGTGTAATTTCAGGGGTAAAAATCATGTTTTAAATGGGAGAAGAAAGTCGATTGCTGTATGGTTTTTATTTGCGGTGAATGATCGACATTGAATACGCCGGTGCATCGGAATGATTCTGCAAAGTACCAGTCACCACGAATTTATTTCGGGGTCATAGTCTATTAAGGGATGCAGATTACAAGATCCTCGGGAAGTTATAACTCTTCGCCGATTCTTCATTAACACAACACTGAATCCGCTCTGAAAACTATTTTTCTTGCCTTCAGCACACCAAATCACTAAAATTTAGCAATCATACTGTCTGGTAATCAATATTTTGTGTTATTTGGTGTATAGGAGTTTTGCTGGCATTTTAAATTTATAATTTTTTGGGAGTTGGCTCAACACCAGATACTTTTATTTAGAACTCATATTACTAACTTAAAATGGATCACTACATATTCTAGTGTGGATGTGTTTTCTCAAATTTTAAAAGACATAGTTTTTTCAGAAAACCTTACTTTTTGTAATGAAACCTTAGTAACTTAGTTCAACCACTTAACTACCAACCTTATTTACCTTTTTATTATGAAAATAGAATTCAATAACTTATTCACTCATATCGTTTTAATTACTTTTAAAAGGCAATCATTGATCCCCGAGAAAAATCGAATCAGAATTGAAAAATATATCACTGGAATTGTCAATAATAATTTATCAAAACTTTATGCCATATATGCCAACCCAGAGCATTGTCATATTCTTGTATCCCGATCACCATCACTCTCTGAGGAAGAATTGGCAAACATAATTACCATCAGTACAGAAAGATTTATCAATGAGAATAAGCTTGCCATCGGTATATTCAGGTGGCAACAATCGGCAGCCGCTTTTTCTGTTTCCAAATCAGATGTTGACAGGGTGTGTAAATACATCCTTAATCAACCTGAACATCACAAGAAAATGAGTTTCGCAGAGGAATACGATCATTTCCTGAATTTTTATCAGGTAAAGTCAAGATAAGGTAAATAAGGTTGGGTTTAGAAGATTGCAGGACTGTTACTAAGGTTTAAAAATTTGAATACAAGATTCCAATAAATCATCTTGAAGTTGTTCTCCCTGATTCAGCACTAGAATATCATCTGATTCTTAAAAATCCAACTTTTCGAACTTGAATTCCCCTTGTAAACAAGAAAAAGCGGTTGACCTCAGGTCAACCGCTTTTTTGATAATAGTTTCAGGAATTGCCGTTCACTATTCGATCTTGTTGATATTAATGTTGTATTTCTTCATTTTCCGGCTCAGGGCATCCCGGTGAATGCCCAGTGCATCAGCAGCAACCTGTTGATTGTAATTGCAGTTTTTAAGAACTTTCCGGATCATTTTTATTTCAATCATTTTCAGATCAAGTACCTCGTCGGTTGCGACAGTGGTCTCTGCTTTTGGAGGTTTTATCCTGAAGTCTGAAATGCCGAGTGAGCTGCCTTTGCAAAGCATCATGGCCCGTTCGGTCATATTTTTCAGTTCCCTGATGTTACCAGGGAAATCGTATTTCAGGAGTGCATCAAAAACCTGCTCTGAAACCTGCATATGCGGTTTATTAAACCGGGTGGCATAATGATCGACAAAATGAAGGACCAATGGTCGGATGTCTTCCGGCCGTTCGCGTAGCGCCGGAATATGAATGTGAAGGGTATTGAGGCGGTGAAGCAGGTCGAGCCTGAATTTCTTCTTTTCTACCTGTTTTTCGATATTAAAATTGGTGGCCGAAATAATCCGGAAGTCAGTGTGAATCGGATGAGTGTCACCAACCCGGGTAATCACCTTTTCTTCGGTTGCGCGCAGGAGTTTTGCCTGCAGGTTAAATGGCATATCGGCAATTTCGTCAAGAAACAGGGTTCCTTTATTACAAACTTCAAAGTAGCCCATCTTGTCGGCAATGGCACCGGTAAACGATCCCTTTTTATGACCAAAGAATTCGCTCTCTAAAAGTGTGTCAGTAATAGCGCTGCTGTTTACAGCACAAAATACATGGTCTTTTCTGCCGCTTGAGTAATGGATGATCCTGGCAATGTTTTCTTTTCCGGTTCCGCTCTCACCGGTAATCAGCACATTGGCCTCCGGATAATTGGCAGCTACCATGGCCTGATCAAATACATCGAGAATCAGCGGACTGATTCCGATAAACTGTCGGTCGATCTTCTCTTCCAGCGTTTTTGAAATCAATGAGTTTTTTTCTTCCATCAGTTTCAGTTTCCGATGCATCTGAAGGTATTTCTGGGTACGCTCAAGGGCAATTCGGATGTCGATAAACCGGAAGGGTTTGCGCAAGTAATCGAAAGCTCCAAGTCGCAGTGCTTTAATTACCGTATCCATATCGCCATGAGCCGAAATCACAATAACCTCCATGGATGGATAAAGTACTTTCACCTCCTTCAGCACATCCAGTCCGCTGATACCTGGCAATCGTACATCAAGAATCAGAAGGTCAACTACATGTTCTTCCAATATTTTTCTTCCTTCTTCAACAGTATTTGCCTCAAATGATTCGAAATCCGAATCCTGGAAAAAACCGCTTAATTCTTCAGTGAATTGCTGCTCATCATCCAGTATCAGGATATTGATCTTGTTTACCTTTGTCATTTTTGGTTTTTATTTTGAAGGTCTAAAATTAGTTTTATTTTTGTTCCGTCTTCCGGATTGCTGAACAGTTCGATGCTTCCATTCATTTCCTGAATGATCTGGTACGAAATGGATAATCCGAGTCCGGTGCCTTTGCCTTCATCTTTGGTAGTATAAAATGGAAGCATCACATCATGAATATCCTCCTTATTGATACCAATTCCATTGTCGGTGATTTCAACAATCAGAAACTGGTTTTCCAGATAGGTGCAGATTCCTACAATCATTTCAGAATATTCCTGATGTTTTCTTTTTTTCTCGATTACCGCATCTTTGGCATTGACCAACAGGTTGACAATGACCTGTTCGAATTTAAAGGTATTGCCAAATATGGTCGGAATTTTCTTGTTGAGTTTAAGGTCCAGCCTGATTCCAAGGTGTTTGAACTGTTCAGAAATCATTGAAATGGCATTCCCAATACTGGCATTAAGGTCGAATGCAGTCAGTACATAATTGTCTTCGTTTCTCGAAAATGCCCTGACGTGGTCGATGATATTTCGAATCCGGGTAATGTTTTCAAAGATTTTATCGGATTTTGTGTGAAGAAATTCGAGGTCTAAGGTTTTTGTTTTGGCCGTTTCAAATAAGATTTTATCCAACACCATCGAAATAATATTCAGTGGCTGGTTAATCTCATGAGCCATACCTGAGGCCATTTCTCCAAGGTTAACCATGCGGTCAGCATGAAGCCGTTTGGTTTCTGTCTTTTTCCGCTGGGTGATGTCGCGGATGATCAGCATGAATGAAAGAGGCTCTCCATGCCGGTCCTGAATAAGTGTTGTGCTTATTTCGCTAAAAAATAAGGACTGATTTTTCTTTTTAATCATCAACCCTATGTTTTGAGCGAGACCCTCATTCATGGTCTTTTCAAATATTTCGACGGCCGACTGGATTTCTTCGAAAGCAATAAAATCGTTAAAATTATGTCCAACCAAATCGTCTCTTGTATCAATTCCAAATAATTCAAGTCCGATTTCGGAGGCTTCGGTGATAATTCCATTCAGGTCGATCAATAAAATACCGTCAGGCGATGCATTCAACATGGTGCGGTATTTTTCCTCGCTGATTTTCAGGGTTTGTTCCACCAACTTGAGTTCGGTAATGTCTTCCGAAATTCCCAACAAAAATTGGGGTTCTCCCTGGGTATCCAGAATGGCGACTTTTCTGGTATGTAACAGGCGTACTCCTTTGTTCCTCGTATGAATCGCCTCTTCAGGTGTGTCTGTCATTCCCCTGCTGAGGATTAAATTCCGATCGTTATTGGCAAAACGATCGGCTTGTTCTTTTGGAAAGACATCATAATCATTCCTGCCGATTAGATCTTTTCTTGAAATTCCAAGGAGATTTTCGCCGGCCCGGTTAAACCGGACATAACGAAGGTCTTTTGCATCCTTAATAAATAGCATATCCGGAATATTCTCCAGGATTGAGTCCAAAAAGCTATTCGCCTGACGTAAATCTTCCTCCACCTGCTTGCGCTCCGTGATATCCTGCACCGTACCAACCATTCGGACCGGTTTACCTTGAATATCAAATTCTGACCTGCCTTCAGCAGAAACATATTGAACTGAACCATTCCGGTGAACAACCCGGTATTCCAGAGATGGCGAATTTCCGGCTGTAATATTATTATTCATGCTGTTCGTGAAGAGAGCAATGTCGTTGGGATGAATCACCTTCAGAAGGGATTCGGGCTTTCCATCATATTTGTCAGGATCGATATCGAAAACGCGAAACATCTCCTTCGACCATTTTACCGTATTCGATATCATATCCCATTCCCAGCTTCCGATGTGTGCGATTCGTTGTGCTACTTCAAGGGTTGATTGGCTTTGCTGCAGCAATTCCTCGGCCTGCTTTCGTTCCGAGATATCGACCACATTTAAAAGGCAATTTTTTCCATCTGCTGAAACAACGCCTTCAACATGCACATATTTTGGCTCGTAGTCTTCGGTTTCGAGCACAAGCTCGCAGATTTCAATGTTTCTGCTTTTAAATGCTTTCTCGAAGAAGTCATCAAAAACCGGCAACGTTTCATTCGAGATAAAAAAATCGAAATGGTTGTCAACCAAACGTGTGCGCCGGTGACTGAGCCCAAGGATGTTGGAGCCGGTATTGTTGAGTTCCAGGATTTCTTTACTTGCTGAAAGCGTAAAATAGCCTGATGGTGCAAAATTGTAGAGGTCAGTGTATTTTTGAGAAGTCACTTCCGCCTTGTCTTTGGCCAATCTCAGTTCATCATTTTGCATTTCCAGTTCAATGCGGTGAGCATGCAGCGACTCCTCAAGCTCAATGGGGTGTGTAATGTCTCTATCAACTCCACGATAACCTTTCAGATTCCTGTTTTCATCAAAAATAGGAACTCCATTGGTGATAAAACAAACAGGCTTGCCATCTTTTCTGACATTCCAATTCTGCAAATATTTTATTGGAGCCTTGTTTTTCAGGATTTCAGAAAACAGTTCGCTAACCCTTTTTTGTTCTGCAGGAGCCATGAAATCGAAGAACGTTTTGCCGATCATCTCATCCTTAGTTAATCCCAAGACGTCAACAACATTTTCTGAAACATAGGTATAAACTCCATTTTCATCGGTTTCCCAAACCCAGTCAGCCATACTGAATATGATATCATTCAGGCGCCCTTCACTTTTTTTAAGTGCTTCATTAATCTTTGCCAGTTCCTCTGTGGATTTTTTGAGCAACTCAGCTTCCTTAATAATAGTTTGCTTCTGTTTAAATAAGTCAAGAAATACCATGACTTTCGACAACAGGATATGATTTTGAATGGGTCGGAATATCGTGTCGACTGCACCGAGGAGGAATCCATCGTATATATCTGTTTCATTGAGGATGTTGGCGGTAAGGAAAATGACCGGTACCTTGTTCACCGAATTTTCATTCAGTCGGGATGCCAGTTCATAGCCGCTCATTACAGGCATCCGGATATCAAGAATTGCCATTGCCAATTCCATTCCTTTGGTCCTTCGAAGTGCTTCAGGCCCCGAATATGCACTGATAAGGTTGACTTTAAGGTTCCTTAAAACGATCTCAAGGAGGTGCAGGTTTTCCTCAGTATCGTCAACAATTAATATATTTGGTAAAGATTCCATCTCCGAATAATTGAGTTAGAAAAAAAAGATACATTCATCTCAGCATAAATTGTTCATACTTAATGGTCGAAAGCGATTAATTATTCGGGCTTTTTAAAGCCTTTAATTAGTCAATATTATCAAACTACTTATTCGTTTAGCTGATAAGCTCAATTTTCAATAAGCATAACAATGAAAAGAATCATTTCAGAATGTATTCAGTTCAAATATGGTCAGAAAAAGCAAACTACTAATTCACAAAAATAGATAAAAAAACGCGGTTAAAGGATTAAAAGCTAAAAACAGAATAGGTTTCCCGAAGATATTCCAACAC
>JBAWZG010000220.1:0-6805 GCA_037143155.1 Bacteroidia bacterium | reverse complement strand
GAAATCCACTCCTACTCGTTTTCTCCGGATTCGAAATGGGTAAGTTACGACAAAGAAGGCTCGAATGGTTTGGGCGCCGTTTGGATTTATAATCTCGAAACGGCACAAAACAATCAACTCACCGACGATCAGTTCAACAGCGGGTCGGGAGTTTTCTCCAAAGATGGCAAATACATTTATTTTCTTTCAGACCGCGATTACAACCTCGATTTCTCCAGTTTCGAGTTCAACTATCTGTATAACAAATCGACCCGGATTTATGCTATGGCTTTGAAAGCTGACTGTCCGAAACTTTTCAAAGACAAAAACGACCTTGAACCGGTGAAGGAAGCTGAAAAGCCAAAGGAAGAACCGAAGAAAGATAAAAAGGCAAAACCAGATACAAAAGTCGTTGCCAAAGATTCTGTAAAAGTTCAGATTGACCTGGAAGGAATCAATTCAAGAATCACCGCATTTCCTTTAAATGCAGGAACTTACCGGAATCTGGCTGCAGTCGAAGGTGGTATTCTTTACAATAGTGATGGATCGTTGCATAAATATTCGATCGAAGACAAGAAAGATGAAGAAGTGATGGATAAAGTGGGTCAGGCGGTTATCAGCGCTGATGGTAAAATGATGCTTTACACTTCAGGAAAAGAGTTTGGAATAACCAAACTGACCGCCGGGCAAAAGGCCGGTGCCGGAAAACTCAACCTGGATGACCTGGTCATGAAGATTGATCCAAAGAAAGAATGGAACCAGATTTATACCGATGGATGGCGCATTTTCAGAGATTATTTTTACGCATCCAACATGCATGGAGTCGACTGGAAAGGTATAAAGGAAAGATACAGTCCGCTGGTTCAATATGTGAGCCATCGCGCTGACCTGGACTATATTCTGGGCGAAATTATATCGGAAACAAATACCGGTCACTCGTATGTTGACTGGGGCGATTTTGAACGGCCCAAACGCATGGATACCGGATTGTTGGGTGCTGAACTTCAGGCTGATCCAGCTTCAGGAAAATATAAGATTGCAAAAATTTATTCAGGAGAAAACTGGAACGAATCCCGCCGTTCGCCGCTTACCGAGCAGGGTGTAAACGTGAAAGAGGGTGATTTTTTAATCGCAATTAATGGAACTGAGCTGAGCCTGGGAACAAATCCTTACGAATTGCTTGAAAATACGGTTGGGAAAATGGTTGAAATCACCGTGAATTCTAAACCTGAAGCTACCGGCGCTAAAATCTATACCATACGTCCAATTGACAGCGAACTTGAATTGATGCAGCTGAATTGGGTACAGGAACGTCGGAAAATGGTTGACAAGCTATCTGGTGGAAAAATCGGTTATATCTACGTTCCAAACACTTCGACCGATGGAAACCGTGAATTGTACCGCGGAATGTATGAATACAACGAAAAGGACGCATTGATTATTGACGACCGGTACAATGGCGGTGGTTTTATCCCTGATGTGATGACCGGACTGCTCGAACGGAAAACGCTCAGCTACTGGCAGCGAAATGGCTTGGCATCGATGAAAACTCCGGGAATCGCCCACAACGGCCCAAAAGTCATGCTGACCAATGGATATTCATCATCGGGTGGTGATGCATTTCCGTACTATTTCCGTAAAAAAGGTCTTGGAAAACTGATTGGAACACGGACCTGGGGCGGATTGGTTGGATTATCTGGAAATGCTGGTTTCGTTGACGGCGGAGGAATTGAAGTTCCCCAGTTTGGCGTTTATGACGAAAACGAACAATGGATTATTGAAGGCGTTGGTGTTTCACCCGATATCGAAGTGGTCGACCGGCCTGAAAAACTGGCCAAAGGTGAAGATCCATGCATTGAAAAAGCAGTGGAAGTGCTGTTAAAACAACTGCAGGAAAATCCGGTTAAGAAAGTGAATACCCCTGCTCCACCCGACCGTTCAGGATGGAATGAACAAATGAAATAAATGAGCCCCTCTCCAACCTCTCCCCAAAGGGGAGAGGCAAAAAAAGAACAGGTATTGTGCTATACATTACCTGTTCTTTTTTGACATAACTTTCATTGTTATTTTAGCCGGGCATATTTTTCAATGGTGTAATTGTTTTTATCAACTTTCCACATATCATTCACGGGCCAGGTTTGATAAAGCGTATCTCCTTTCACTTCAATCAACATTTTGGGCTGAGTTCCCAGCCATTTTTTATTAATATGATATAATATGGTTTCGATGCACTGTGATCCTTCCAGCGTATAGGTTCCGCCACCATAATTATCAACCTCTTTTGCACCGACTTTAAAACGGCCGGAAAAGGCAAAATGCCCCTGTGACCAGATTTTAAGCTGAGAACCAATAACATCTTTTCCAACATACCTGCCAATGACAGTATCTTTTGAGATAGACTGGTAGTAAACCAGACTCCAGGCTCCATCAATTTTCCTGTGTTGCTTTTCGTTTGGATTACAACTCCATACAATGACAGAAATCATCAGGCCGATAATCAGTTTTGCTTTCATAGTAAGAGATTTTAAGTGATTGTTTTTTGCTTGTCGATTAACATTGTTAATTACGTTTTAATGCGTCGAAAGTTATCCTATCTGTGAAAAAGATATGATTTGATAATCATTCGGAAGGGATTTGTTTTACAAGCAAGAAAGGATGACCTTAATTTTATTTTCCAGTCAGAATTGGTTCTGAGAATTATCCCAGAGGGATAAAATGTTTATAGAAAATGCTTTATCGGGGTCGAACTGTTCAATAATTATCATTCTCTGTAAATATGCAACATCTTTGAGGTCAATCCGAACCTTTATTGAGTTTTTCAGCAGACCCAACTTAAATTGTTTGCCTAATCCTTATTCTTTATTTCGTGTCTTCAGCAAATCATTGGCTTTCTTCAGTTCTATCTCCAATTTTTTGGATTCGGTGACATCAACGAAAGTAATAACAAGTCCATCAATATGATCGGTGAGCGTGCGATAAGGCATAATACGGATCACATACCATCGGCCATCATTGGTGGTAATAGTCGTCTCAATCGACCCAAGGGTATTGATTACATGAAGGGCATGATTCCCAATTTCGGGATATTGCAAATCGTTGACCAGATCGGTAAATGGCCGGCCTACATCGGTAGAGCGTAATTTGAATATTTTTGTTGCCGAATCGGTAAACCTGCGGATATTCAACTCCTTGTCGAGGAAAAGTGTGGCGATTTCCGTGCTGTTGAGCAGGTTTTTCATGTCGTCATTGGCCCGTAAATAATCATTCACTTTGCTTTGCAATTCAAGATTTACAGTCTGCAGTTCTTCATTCAGGCTTTGCAATTCAAGATTTACAGTCTGCAGTTCTTCATTCAGGCTTTGCATCTCTTCTTTCGAGGTGGTCAATTCCTCGTTGGTCGATTGCATTTCTTCATTGGTTGACTGCAGTTCCTCATTGGTCGATTTCAACTCTTCCTGCGAGGTTTGCATTTCTTCGCGCAGACTTTGTAAATCTTCATAACTCCGCTTCAATTCAAGCTGCAATTCCTTTAACATGATAGTTGATCTCATTTTTCCCAATTTCCCGTCTTGTTTTTCATTGTCATTTTCGACCAAAGCCGGTACATCAGTAAATACGACCATGATCATTCCTTTGATTAGCTCAGGATTCTCAACCCGTTGAATGCTAATATCCACTAAAGAAGAACTTCCTTCAGCACTTAATTTGATATGACGAATAACAACCGGCTCAAAATTTTGCATGGCTTTGCGGAAAGCTCCGGGCAGTTCCTGCCTCAATCCTTCACGTGCCATTGCGTATATGTTCCAGTTAGCCTTGCCAGCAACAGGTTCAAGGTATTTACCGGTACGCCCGGTAATATAAAGTATATCGCCCTTGGTATTTACCATCACACTGGCAGGTGCAAAACGCTGAAGTATGATCTGATCGGCCAGTGTTTGTATGTTATCTACGATTTTAGTATTTGTCATTTTTTCAGCTGTATTTGATCTTTTTGAATAAAATGAACTTGGAAAATCAATGAATTCATGTGTTTTGATTGTCTGAGAGCATTTAAAAATCTTTAATTTGAGGTCAATATCCATAAAACCATCACCCTGATTGCCAAGAGTTTCTGCAGTTCCAAGCAGAAGTATTCCATTCGGATTGAGTGTGTAATTGAACAGTGAGATCAGTTTTTTCTGCAACTCGGGTTCCATGTATATCAGCAGATTCCGGCAGGAAAGAAAGTCAAGTTTGGTAAATGGCGGGTCTTTAATCACATTTTGCGGAGCAAAAACGACCATCTCGCGAATGGCACTGCTAATACGATAACCTTCAGTATCGGGCGTGAAAAACCTACTCAAACGCTGCGGGGATACATCAGCAATAATGTTTTTTGAGAAAAGCCCTTTACGTGCTTTCTCAATTGCATCATGGTCAAGATCAGTAGCGAATATTTGCAGACTAATGTTTTTGTTGTTTTTAATCTTCTCCAGCACTTCTTTAAAAATGATGGCCAGCGAATAGGCTTCTTCGCCGGTTGAGCATGCCACTACCCAGGCGCGCATGGTATATCCGTTGGGTAAATCGCTCAGAAGTTTAGGGAGAATTTTCTCTTTGAGGAAGTCCCAAACAGCCGGATCGCGAAAAAAACTGGTTACACCGATCAGCAGTTCTTTAAACAGTATTTCAATCTCCTGAGTATTTTCCTGTAAAAAGCGGACATAGTCTTGTATCTTGTCTATTTGATGAATACCCTTACGTCTTTCAATCCTTCTGAAAAGCGTATTTCGCTTATAAAGTGAAAAATCATGACCTGCATGTTCGCGAAGAAGTATGATTATTTTCTCAAGGTTACTTATATTTTTATTATCAGTTTCTATTTCAACGATGGTTCCCGGCATATAATGCAGAAAATCGATCAGTTTAAGTGCCAGTTCATCAGCAGGGGCAACTACATCAGTAATTACGGCCTCAATGGCACGTCGCGGCATACTGTCGAATTTAGCAGATTCAGGATCCTGAACCATCACCACACCGTTAACCTCTTTTATGGCTTTCAGGCCCAGACTTCCATCAGAGCCCATTCCTGAAAGAATAACACCGATGCTTTTTTCTTGTCTGTCGCTGGCCAATGAACGGAAGAATACATCGATTGGCAAACGCAGGCCTCGTGTTTCAACCGGATCGAATAAATAAAGGGTGCCATTCAGCATCGACATGCTTTTATTAGGCGGAATAACGTAAATGCAATTGGGATCAATTTTGAGCCTGTCGCTTGCCTGCAACACCTTCATCGGACTGATTCGCTGCAAAAGTTCAGGCATAATACCAACGTGTGTTGGATCGAGGTGCTGTATCACTACAAAAGCCATCCCGTTATCTTTGGGAATAACCCCGAAAAATTGCTCCAATGCTTCCAATCCACCCGCAGATGCACCAATACCAACAATGGGAAATTGTTTGGACTCAGAAAAAGTAGCAGATTTAAGTTTGGTTACACGTGTCACCTTTTTATCTTGTGAAACAGATGGGATGATCTTTTTTGATTCCATGATAAAATATGAATTTTCCTGATCAATGGTTTATTTGCCAGAATATTGAATTCGACTTCTTAAAAAATTATTCCCGACAAATGTAATTAGGTTTGTTTCAAAGATAGTGTTTTAATTCAATTTTTCTTGAAGTTCCGGACTCGTTTTGGAGGTATTTTGAGGAGGCCTTTCGGAAAAAATTCTTCCGGAAAGCCTGATGAAAGTAATCGGTTTACTTAGGAATATTAATTACCGTGATTTGCTAAAGGTTTACTTTTGAGCCCTTTTCCGCTCAACGCCCCTATTTCTGGACTTTACTTTTCGTGGTTTGCGCTCACCCGGACCGCCCAGATTAACCTTCTTGTTTTTGTCTTTCTTTTCGTGGAAAGCGCCCTGTGATTCGGCAATTCCCTTTGGTTTTCCGATGTAATCCTTATCGAAAAGAACAGGTCGTTCCTCGTCGGTAAATGTATTCGAAATTTTCAGTCCTTCCGGAAGGGACTTTTCTTCCATGACGCGATTCATGAATTTCCCGATTTCAGCAAAGTATTTCATTTCCGGCTCATTCACGAAGGATAGGGCAATTCCGGCCTTGTCAGCGCGGCCTGTGCGGCCGATCCGGTGAATGTAATCTTCCGGAACATCCGGAACATCAAAATTTATGACGTGCGAAATATCAGCAATATCCAGCCCGCGGGAAGCCACATCAGTTGCAATCAACATTCGTGAAGTCCCGTTTTTGAAACGTTCCAGCGAACTTATTCGAAGGTTCTGTGATTTATTGGAATGCAGAACGCCAATCTGTTCGGGAAAAATGGGGTTGATCAATTCGAAAACCCGGTCAGCAAGCTGCTTGCTGGCAGTAAAAATCAATACCCGTTCAAACTCTTCGGTATTTTTAAGCAGGCTTTCGAGTAAATTAATTTTGGTAAAGAAATTCGGAACAGCATAATAATACTGAACGATCTGTTCCAATGGAGTTCGCTGATTTTCGACTTCAATGGTGATTGGTTCGTAGAAATAACTGTCAATCAGCATGGCCACCTCGTCGGTCAGAGTTGCCGAAAACATGAGGTTTTGCCTTTTTTGCGGAAGACTTTCCATGAAGTTCATCAACTGCGGACGGAAACCCAGATTCAGCATTTCATCCACTTCGTCGATCACCAGTTTTTGAATCGATTTCATGCGTAAAACACCGGTCAATACCAGATCAACAAGGCGTCCCGGAGTGGCAACCAAAATGTCCATCCCCTGAAATACAAGCTGTCGCTGGGTGTTAATATTTGTTCCGCCATAAACGCCAACCACCT
>JBAWZG010000219.1:0-6818 GCA_037143155.1 Bacteroidia bacterium | reverse complement strand
TGGATGCTGTGGCTTGGAATCCTGGGATTTATCGCCAATGGACTTTCTGTATTGATTTTACATGACAACAAAGAAGAAAACCTCAATATCAGGGCAGCTTATCTTCATCTGATTGGAGATGCATTGACCTCATTGGCAGTAATTGTAGGTGCAGTCTGTATCTGGCTTTTCAAGGTGTATTGGATCGATCCGCTGGTCACCGTTTTAATCAGTGTTTATATTTTCATTCACACATTCAAAATCCTGAAGGAAAGCGTTGGAATTCTGATGCAATTCTCTCCTCCTGAAATTGATCAGCAGGAAGTGGTTCAGGTACTTCAGGAAATTCCTGAAATCAGGAGTGTGCATCACATCCATCTGTGGCAACTTTCTGATCACCAGATTAATTTTGAAGCACATCTGGTATTGTCTGAAAATCTTCCGGTTTCGGATACAAATGAGATAACCCAAAGTGCCAAACAGCTACTAAAGAGCCGTTTCAGTATTACTCATACTACTTTTCAGTATGAATTTGTATCAGGTGAGGATTGTGTTTGCTGAGATTTAGGGCAATTAACTAATTTTCATCCATTCAGCCTCAATGGCTGACCAGGTTGATGTTGAAACCGGAACAAGCGGCAATCGAAGCTGATTTTTTGCTTTTCCCATCATTTCCATCAAAGCTTTAACTCCACCCGGACTTCCTTCCCTGAAAATCAATTTCAGCATCTCAGCCATATGCAAATGGAGCTTGCCCGCATGATGCATTTCTCCAATAAGTGATTCGTGAGTCAATTGACTTAATTTGGCTGGCAAAGCATTGGCAATAACCGAAATAACTCCGATAGAACCTATGGCGATGGAAGGCAAAGTCAGGGAATCATCACCTGAAATAAGCTTGAAATATGCGGGTGCATTATTAATGATTTTGGCAAATTGGCCCAAATCACCCGAAGCTTCTTTGATTGCAACAACTTTATCTGAAAGATTGGCAATCCGAAGCGTGGTATCAGCATCCATATTGACGCCGGTACGTCCGGGTACATTGTAAAGAATAACCGGAACAGGACTGGCTTCAACTACCATTTTAAAATGCTGAAAAAGACCTTCCTGTGTTGGTTTGCTGTAATATGGAGTAACCGAAAGAATGGCATCCACACCATCAAAATTCGTATTGTGAATGTATTGAACCAAAGCCAGTGTGTTGTTTCCGCCCATTCCCACAACAATCTTCAAACGACCTGCATTCTTTTCGATCACAAATCGTATAATTTCCTTTTTTTCATCCTCCGAAAGGGCAGGGGTTTCTCCAGTTGTACCGAGCACCACCAGATAATCCATTCCTCCTGAAATCTGATCTTCAACTAAATGTTCCAATGCGCTGTAATCAATGCCTTTATCTTCATTGAAAGGAGTGATTAATGCCACTCCGGCACCTGTAAATGGATGTGTCATTCTATCGTTGTTTTATTTATCCGTTGTAAATAGTACAATATCTGTTCAGCTAATTGACTGGGTTCCGGTTGTTCGCCGAATTCAATGTTCAAGTCGTAATAATTGACTGTATTTCCGGCATACCCGATTTTAAAAGCAGCCTCTGATAAGGCAGTAATGAAAATCAGCGGAAAGATCTTGGTTCCGGTCAAATCAATCAGCAGATCAAATTTTTGATGAAAAAAATCTTCAGCCAATTCTGACTTTGGAATTTCAGTCCAGCACCGGGTTTCTTTCCGCGTAAAACCATTGATTTCAGACGGAATTACAGCTTTTCTCAAAGGGAAATAGCACAATCCCCAAGGTTTAATACCTGCTTTCTTGAGCTCAGTTTCCACCCGGCCAAAAGATTCCTTCTGATCGATCGTCCAGAGAATTCCTGCCGACTGAGCAGAATCGAGGTTGAAAACCTTCTTTTCCCGAACAACAGAATTCAATTTTGAATTCAAAATACGGTTGGCAATCTTTGATTTTAGACTCATAATTCAGATGCAAAAATAACAATTCGTTTGTTTTACCGGGTTTAAAATTGTTAAAAGTTCCGGAATGAAAGTATAAAGCGTATTAAAACAGGAATCTGTCACAATTAGTCAATCATCTTCAGGAAATCATCTTCAGAAATAATCGGGATATTCAGCTTTTTTGCCTTTTCAAGCTTACTTGGTCCTATGTTGTTGCCTGCCAGCAAATAACTTGTATTTCCTGAAATTGAACTCACATTTTTTCCGCCGTTCTGTTCAATCATTTTCTTCAGATCATCCCGCGAGTTTTTCTCGAAAGTGCCGGAAATAATGATCAATAATCCACCTAATTTTTCGGAACGATTCGCAATGCTTGTTTCATCAAGTTCCATTTGCAGACCTTTTTCTTTGAGGCGCTCAATCAATTTGATGTTTTCAGGATTCGAAAAATAGGACCGGACGCTTTCAGCAATCCGCCCTCCGATTTCATCAACCGCAGTTAATTCTTCCAGACTGGATTTTTCAATATTTTCAATATTCATCAGGCGATGTGCCAGAATTTTGGCGACTGTTTCTCCAACAAAACGAATTCCAAGCGCGAATAGCACTTTTTCAAATGGAATCGACCGGGATTCGTCAAGACTTTTTAGTATTCTTTCAGCAGATTTGTCACCCAAACGTTCGAGCCGGCTAATCTGATCTTTCTGTAAATCATAGATGTCAGCAATGTTCCTGATTAAACCTTCATTATACAGTAAATCAATGGTTTCAGAACCTAAACCGTCAATATTCATGGCTTTCCGGCTGATAAAATGCTCCATTTTTCCCTTGATTTGAGGTGGACAACCATCTTCATTCGGGCAATAATGTGCAGCTTCGCCCTCTTTTCGAACCAAAGTGGTTCCACATTCCGGACAGTTCCTGATGAATTCAACTGATTGCGCCATCGGGTGCCGGGATGTTGTATCGACACCAACAATTTTGGGAATTATTTCACCGCCCTTTTCAACAAAAACGGTGTCGCCAAAATGCAGATCCAGGTTTTTAATAATGTCTGAATTATGCAGAGTCGCCCGTTTGACGGTAGTTCCTGCCAGAAGTACAGGTTCGAGGTTGGCAACCGGTGTTACCGCGCCGGTACGTCCAACCTGGTATGAAACCGATTGCAATATGGTGCTTAATTGTTCCGCTTTATATTTGAAGGCAATGGCCCAGCGAGGTGATTTTGCTGTTGAGCCCAGGTATTGCTGCAAACTAAGCGAATTTACCTTGATCACGATTCCATCGGTTGCGACCGGTAAATCAAATCGTTTCAGATTCCATTTCCGGATGAAATCAATGACTTCGTCAATATTGGCACACCGTTCAGTATCAGGCGAGATTTTAAACCCCCAATCTCGAGTGGCTTTCATATTTTCCAAATGGCCATCTGAAGGAAGATTTTCGCCTAATAAATAATAAAAATAGGCATCTAATTTTCGCTCGGCAACTACCGACGATTTTTGCGATTTCAGGGTTCCGGAAGCCGCATTCCGCACATTGGCAAACAGTTGTTCCCCTTCTTCTTCACGCTCCTGATTGATCCGGTCAAATTCGGAAAATGGTAAAAGAATTTCGCCCCGAATTTCAAATTCTTCAGGATAACCGGTTCCTTTTAGTTTGAGTGGAATACTCCGGATCGTCCGGACATTGTTTGTCACATCATCGCCAAAAGTCCCGTCGCCACGGGTAATTGCTTTTTCGAGTACTCCATTCCTGTACCGCAAACTGACTGAAGTTCCGTCAAATTTCAGTTCACAGATGTATTCAAACGTTTGGTCTGTCAGTTTTCGGATCTTCTGATCAAAATCGCGCAACTCTTCTTCGGAGTAGGAATTGGAAAGCGACAGCATGGGATACTGATGCCTGACCTGTTCAAATTCCTTGTTCAGATCGCTTCCAACGCGTTGTGTGGGAGAGTTGGCATCGAAGAACTGAGGATTTTCAGCTTCCAGCTTTTCGAGTTCCTTCATAAGTTTATCAAACTCCTGATCGGTAATAACTGGCTGTGAAAGAATATAGTAGCGATGATTATGCTCTTCCAGATTTGAACGAAGTTCAGTAATTCGCTGGTGAATATTTTCGGTAGTCATTCGGTTATAAATTTCCACTAAAATACAAAAAACTTGTTGGTAACAGGTCTTTTTTGATCGTGGAAAAGCGAAACCATTTCAGGATGATGTAAAAAAACTGACTTTCAGGCTGATATAAATTTTGTGTTCATATTCAGCCTAAAAGCCAGTTTTTCACAGATGATTTCAGTTGGATTATTTGTCCTGATACTTTTTCAGTAAGAAGAAAGAAATGACCAGGGCAATTCCACCGAAAAGGAAAATCATCGAAAAGTAGGCCGGTTCTTCCTGCATACCGCCTTGATTCAGAAAGTATCCGGCAACAATCCCAATGGCAATACCAATCAGAAAAAGGCCGTATTTAATGCCCCGATGTGAATTCGACTGAGCTTTCGATTTGAATAACTCCGGATCGGCGCCTTTTTCGATCAATGCCATTCGTTCCTTGTTTTGCGTGGTAAAAATAACATAGATGATTCCGAAAACCATGGCAAAACATGCGATGGGTACTAAAATTCCTGCGTCCATAATATTAGATTTTAAGGGTTATTTGTTTTCAAACTTGCTGGTATGACGCAGGGTTTATCTTCCGGTTACAACAAATCGGATTAATTTTTCCGGTTAATTTTGTAACCGTGTTTATAAATATACGTCTATTGGATAACGATGAACAAAACCGAAGACTTATATTACATTGAGGCTGTCAGAAAAGGGAATGTTCAGGCATTTTCCATGCTGGTTGAAAAGTACCGGAAAATGGTCTATACTTTGGCTTTGAAATTGATGAAAAGACCTGAAGATGCTGAAGAACTGGCTCAGGATACTTTTATAAAGGCTTATCAGAAACTGGATACCTATGAAGGTAAATCGAAGTTTTCGACCTGGCTCTACAGCATTACCTACAATGCCTGTATTTCGGAATTGCGAAAACGCCGCATCGATTTTAAATCTCTTGAAGAACAGCGGCTTTCAGATCAGGATGAAATGAGAATGCATGATTATTACAGTGAAAACAAGAAGGAAGACCAGGAAAAATATCTGAACCTTGCGTTAAGTAAGTTGCCTGAAGACGATCAGGTTTTAGTGACGCTCTATTATTACGAATATCAATCGATGGATGAAATAAGTGAAATTACAGGGCTGACAGTCAGCAATATAAAGGTTAAAATACACCGGGCCAGAAAGAAAATGTACAGTTTATTGCATGAAATGTTGAACGAAGAAATATACACACTATTATGAACAAGCTGGATAAACAATTCGAACAGTTGATGAAAGGAATCCAGATCGATTCGCCTTCATCAGATTTTACGAACAAAGTGATGAGCCGCATACAGGCCGAAGCAGCAGTTCAGAAACGACCTATTCTTGCAGGATATGAGCCTGTTATCAGCAAAAAGACATGGATTATCCTGTTCGTTATTTTTGCTGTACTGATGATTTACATCACTGTTTCAGCAAAGGATACCACAACCACAACCGGTTCTGGATTTATATCTACAATTTTAAATTCATTTAATCAACTGGAAGTGAATAAAGTGTCATCGTTCTGGCAGAAAGGAATGGGAATTTTTTCTTCTATTCCTATGGTTGCTTACCTGATTGTGACAGCTTCACTGGCTCTTCTGACACTTGATGGATTTTTAAGCCGGTTCAAACACGATGCTTCCAAAATTCAGCTTAATTAAGAACTGAAAATTACGGAGCAAGTCGGTGAATCAACCATTGCTGATTTTCCAAACAGAATTCAATCCGGTCGTGCAGACGGTTTGATCGGCCTTGCCAGAATTCAAAATATTCAGGACGGATCAAAAAGCCACCCCAGTGAGGTGGTTTTTTTATTGGGTTGTTCTGAAAATGTTCCTGATAGTGAATATAGTTTTCATCCAGAATCTGCCGGCTTTCAATCATTCTGCTTTGAGGTGAAGCCCAGGCGCCAAGCTGACTTTCCAATGGTCTGGACAAGAAATAAGCTTCAGAATCCTGATCTGAAATCCGTTCAGCATTGCCTTTGATGCGAACCTGCCGTTCAGTATCTGCCCAGAAAAAAACAACTGAAACATGCTGACTGGCTGAAATTTGCTGGCCTTTTTTGCTCTGATAGTTCGTATAAAAAATCAATCCTTCCGGGGTTATTTCCTTTAAAAGTACCACCCTCGATTCCGGATTTCCTTTTTCATCGATGGTAGATAAAACCATTGCAGTCGGATCGGGAGTTTTGCCTGAAACCGCGTCGTTCAGCCATAAATTCAGTTGCTGAAATGGATTCTTGTCAACACTTTGCTCGGTTAATTCAAATTTCTGATAATTGGTGCGGATATCGCGAAGCATACTCTGAGTTTTATACCAAACCAAACGATTCAACTCCGGAATGCAAAGATTCAATCACCCGCTCGAGTTTAGCTTTAATCTCAATGGCGAGTGCAGCAAGCTCCGGATTTTCAATGGCCATCATCGAAGCGACCGGATCAACTGCCGCTACTTCAATTTTATTTTTACCTATCTCCTGTACAACGATGTTACATGGAAGCATAGTCCCGATCTTGTCTTCACATTGCAGTGCTTTGTAAGCATATTCCGGATTACATGCACCCAGAATGGTATATCGTCTAAAATCAACGTTCAATTTTTCTTTGAGTTTATCATGCATATTAATTTCGGTTAACACCCCAAATCCCTCAATTCCAAGTGATTCTCTGACTTCATCAATAGCCTGTTCAAAAGTAGCGTCAATTTTTTTTCTGATGTAGTATTTCATTGTCTTAAGTTTTAA
>JBAWZG010000218.1:0-6929 GCA_037143155.1 Bacteroidia bacterium | reverse complement strand
GCGTACGCCAGCAGAGTTACAGTCTGCCCCAGTTGGCCACTTTGGTATCTCCCCATTTAAATATTAGAATCTTGAAGGTCAAAGTATTAGAAAATTAAAAAACGGTAGATCGAAACCCGTTTCATTCCAATATTCAAGATTCTAATATTCCGATCTTCCTGCTGAGCCGAATCTCAGATTCGAACTGAGGACCCCGAGATTACAAATCACGTGCTCTGGCCAACTGAGCTAATTCGGCATAAAAAGTGGGTAAGCTACCTGCATCGCACCGCTCAACCATCTACCCTTGCTGCCTTCCGACCCTGGAGGAATTCGATGGGAGCTAGTCGTACAGGACTTACCCGGCGCAAAAGTATGAAAAATTGCCTTACCCGCAAATGAATTCAAAGGATGCTCCTCTTTTTTTTCATAGCGGCCAACTAATAAGTTAAGATTCAACCAACTATTGGCAAAAAAAAATTACCAAAGATCGATTTACAGAAAAGAACTGAATTCCGATTAATCAAGTATCAGAATGAAGCTCAGCTGATTCTCAGACCATAGGATTTAATTCATTTTCTATCATAAAATCACATGGAGGTATCGCTCTATCAATTAATTCGAATATATTTGTCTGATAATCTAAAATCAACTTATTATGGAAGCACAAAAAGCCAATATGTTTAAGCAGGCAATGACCGATGGACTTTATATTTCTGCTATAAGTATCGGAATCTCGGTTTTAATTTGGGCAACAAGCCTGATGGAAAAAATGGGATTATTTGGTTCTGCATTTATAGGTATTATTCAGCTTGTCCTTCTGGTATATCTTTTAATATTTTTCACCAAGAAATACCGAAACGAAATGCTTTCCGGCAAAATAACTTTTAGCCAGGCATTCACTTTTGGCGTTTTGCTGGTCGTTCTTAGTTCAGTTGTCACCTCACTTTACAGCTATATTTTCAACAAATTCATCGATCCTGAATATGCTTCAAGAATCATGACTATGATGCAGGACAAAACTTACCAGTTTATGTCGAGCAAAGGAGTTCCTGAAGACCAGATTGAATCGGCGATGAAAAAATTTGAAGAAAAAGGAATTCCTTCTCCATTGGAAACCTTAACAGCCAGCTTACAGTTCGGATTAATCGGAGGCGTATTCATGTCGTTAATTAGTTCTGCCATTGTGAAGAAAAACATTAACAGCGAAGATGCTTTTGATGATGCAATGGGAGATGTAAAAACCGAAGAATAAAATCCATGGATATTTCTGTAGTTGTACCACTTTTTAATGAAGTTGAATCACTCCCTGAATTAACAACATGGATTGACAAAGTATTGACCTCCCGCAATTTTTCGTATGAAATTATCCTGATTGATGATGGCAGTAATGATGGATCATGGGAACTCATCGAGAACCTTTGCCTGAAAAATCCGTGCATTAAAGGGATAAAATTCAGGAGAAACTATGGAAAATCAGCGGGTTTATTTTGTGGGTTCGAACAGGCTGAAGGAGATGTGGTAATTACAATGGATGCAGACCTGCAGGATAGTCCGGAGGAAATACCGGAACTTTACCGAATGATTACTGAGGAAAATTATGACCTCGTTTCTGGCTGGAAAAAGAAACGCTATGATCCGTTCTTTTCGAAAAATCTGCCCAGCAAATTCTACAACTGGACTGCACGCCGAATGACAGGAATTAAAATCCATGATTTTAACTGCGGATTAAAAGCTTACCGGAAACAAGTCATTAAAAGCATCGAAGTATATGGCGATATGCACCGATACATACCGGTTCTGGCTAAATGGACGGGCTTTAAACGCATCGGCGAAAAGGTGGTTCAGCATCAGGAACGCAAATTCGGAACGACCAAATTCGGCATGGAACGATTTATCCGCGGTCCGCTTGATTTACTTTCGGTGATTTTTATTTCGAAGTTCAGCAAACGTCCGATGCATTTTTTTGGAGTTTTTGGAACAATAATCTTTCTGCTCGGCCTTGCAGCTGCCGTCTGGGAAGGCGCACAGAAAATTATTCTTACCCTGAATAACCAGCGTGCTCCCCGCATAACTGAAAGCCCTTATTTTTATCTCGCACTTGTTGCCATGATTATCGGAACCCAGTTGTTTTTGGCTGGATTTCTGGCCGAATTGAATGTCCGAAATTCGACCGACCGAAACGCGTACCTAATTGACCAGAAAACGAATATCTGACGATTCGCCAATAATAAAAAATGAACTCCAAAGAAAAGAAAGTGTACCGCCAGCTAACATCGGTAGAAGAGATTATCAATAGCATTACCCATGGAATCGGGGCTTTACTGAGCATAATTGCATTAATTGCCCTCATTTTGTTAGCCGGAAAACATGATGATATCTGGTATATGGTTAGCTTCTCGATTTATGGATGCACCTTAATAATCTTATATTTATCATCCACGCTTTACCACAGTTTTTCAAATCCAAAGATTAAAAATCTGTTTGCACGTTTCGATCATGTTTCCATATTTTTATTGATTGCCGGAACTTACACTCCTATCCTACTTACTTCCATCCGTGGAATCTGGGGATGGACTTTGTTTGGAATCATCTGGGGTCTGGCGCTGGTCGGAGCAGTAATCCGTTCCATTTACCTGCATCGATTCCGAAAGTTAATGGTTGCCGTATATCTTGGCATGGGATGGATGTTTGTGCTTGCCGGGAAACAGATATTTCTCAGTTTACCTTACATAAGTATCATTTTTCTGGTCTTGGGAGGAATCGCTTATTCCGTAGGAGTCATTTTTTACATGTGGCGGAGTTTGCCATACAGCCATGGAATCTGGCATTTATTCGTTCTTGCCGGCAGTGTACTTCATTTCTTTGCAATCTATTTCAGCATTTCCTTATCCTGAAATTTTCTTCAAAAAATCATTGCTGTTTTTAACCACAAATACATTCGAGGGAAGCTTTGGACTATGAACTGTAATTTGACGGCCGGCAATCAGGATTTTGTTCCGGTTAAATACGAGGGAAAGATTAGCCAGATACTGTTCCAATTCGGCCTTTTCCATTGCCTGAATGAAAGATGTGCAGACATAATCGAAACGACTGTTTATTAAAAGGTTCGACAAATCGCCAAAAGGCAGACTCTGACCTAAGTAAACACAGCGCAAACCAGCCTGTGCTGCAAGAAAATTGAAAAATATCAATCCAAGTTCATGCCATTCATTTTCACGCAGAAAAAACAAAACCGTTTTGGCCGATTCCTTACTCTCAAACTTGCTGGTTTCGCTAATGAGCTTGTTTCGGATCAAATTGGTTACAAAATGTTCGTGGGCCGAAAAAATTGATCCGACTTGCCACAAAATGCCGATCCGCTCGAAAAGCGGGAAAATGATGTTTTGAATCGTTTTCGGGAATCCATATTCGCCAATAAATTTATTCATCAACTTTTCAAATCCAAAGGAGTCCAGATTGATGGTTTGAAAAATCAGTTGATCGACATTATTGTCGGGTTCTTTAATATTCCTGTGAACCCGTAGTACCTCAGCCTGCAGTTTTTCCTCATCAAAAGAGGCAACATTTGAAATCTTATAGCCGTTTTTAACAAGTAATGCGACATTTAATATCCGTCGGATGTCATCATCCGAATAGGTCCGGATATTTGTATCAGTTCTCTGAGGTTCGATCAGGTGGTATCTTTTTTCCCATATTCGAATGGTATGAGCTTTAATCCCCGATAAATATTCTAAATCTTTAATCGAATACATGGTCCAAATTTATTTTCAAACGCAACAATTGAAAAAACCAGAACTGACCGAAATAGATAAATTCAGATTTCAAATAATCTTGCTCAATGTAATGTTAAAATCTCAACTTAGAACAAGTATTTGTCATTTTTGTTCTAAGTTCCGGAACTTAAAGTAAACAAAATCAAAAGATCCAATCTATTTGGTAAGATCGGATCTTTTGAATGAATTTCCTCCGGTTTCAAAAAGTTCATTTGGAATAATTCACTTCTTCAACAGGCAAAATAATGGCCATCCCTAAATAGATCAAAATCATGTAGGGTTGAAAGATTGTAATAAAAGCAAAGGCTACACGGAAAAATACCGGATCAAGGTCAGGGTTAACATAGTTTGAAATTCCGCTGATTACACCAGCAACCAATTTGTCATTTGAGCGTGTTAATCGTTTCATGATGGTAAGTTTTTAGGATTTATAATGTTTCGCTTATTACTATTTTTAATTCTTGGTCTCGTTTGTTTCGGATTTCGCGTTGCGAGTTAAAAACCAGAAACTTACATCTCGCAACCCGAAACGTTTTACTCTTTAAGTGAAAGTCCTTCCGGAGTCATTTTCCAGGTTTTTCCGGTCATTTCCTTGTTCCAGGTGTTGTTGACATTATCGAAATCGAAGTTCAATCGGGCGAGCCGGGTATCCAGATGAATCATTTTTCCTTCCGGCACCTTCAACGTGACCTGAACTTCCTGATTCCTCCATTTGGCCTGATTTCCAATGATAAAATACGGATCGAGAACCAGAGTCGAATCCATACTGGTGACGTTGTACCCGATATTTTCGAGGTTCTGTTGAAGGTCTGCTGCATTTTTTCCACGGGCAGTTTTTTTGATAATTACCGAGAATTCAGAAGCTTCTGTTGCTTCAATCCGAAGACGGGGATTTCCGGCAAGCACTTTCTCTGTGCCATCCGTCACGATAATAAAATCATTAATCTCTGTATTTTTATCTTCCTCTGTACTTCCTTTACTTTTTCCCAATTCAAGATACAAGGTTTTGCATTTGGCGCATTCAATTGTTTTTCCGGAAGAAATGCTATTCTGCTGACTAAAATTACTGATTTGACCCGCAGAAATGATAATCATTGAAATGAGCGCAGTCAGCCAGATTCCAAAAGCCCCAAAACCAATGGCTTTGTTGTTGGTCTTATACCTGAAAACCAACTTAGTACCAGCAAATAAAAGGATGAGTAATGGAATTCCCAGTATTAAAATAATTAGTAAAATGGAAACGCTGACTAAGCCTGGGCTGAACATAAGGCCTAACATACCTTTAAAATCGAAATCAGGACTTATTCCAGGCGAATAACTTTGAATAACTGAATTTCCGATGACAACTGAAACCAGAATACTTACAAAACCTCCGAATCCGATCAGTATTAACAAGCCTCCGAATACAACCCCGACAACTTTACCAAGTCCTTTAAACAGTTGAAATGAAGCTTGTCCGGCTCTGTTAATAAACTCTTTGCCTTTTTGAACCGGTTCAGATTGGTTAATTTTCGAAAAACTGTTTTTCACTTCTTCTACCTCATCCTGAATCGTTTTCTGAATATTTGATATCGTGGCATCTTCGCCTTTCATTTCAAGTCGCTGAGCCGTCGTGCGTGCTTCCGGAACTACAATCCATAAAATCAGGTAAATAATTGCCGAAATACCGACTCCGATAAAGACAAGCAATACGAACAAAATGCGAAGAAATACCGGATCGATGTTAAAATATGCACTCATTCCCGAACAAACTCCACCCAGAACACGAGTCTCGCCATCACGGTATAAACGTTTTTTCGTTTTTTCACCTTTATCCTGAACATTGGCTTTTGAAACCTCTTCAGCATCCAAAAAATCTTCGGGTTTCCCCATCCGCAGCATCACTTCATCAACCCAAATCATCGTCACAGCTTGCATTTCATTGGTTATTTTCTCCTGAAGCAATTCGGCAATCCGCGATTCGATATCATGCAATATTTCCTGACCACCTTCCTGTACAGCAAAGTAATTATTCAAAAGTTGAAGATAGTTCTGTAGTTTTTCAAAGGCATCTTCTTCGATGTGAAAAACACTTCCGCTGATGTTTATGGTGAATGTCTTTTTCATGGTTTCTGTTGTTTTAATGGGTTCTGTTTCTGACTTATTTCAAAACGGCACTTTTGTTTTTCCCAGATTCTTTAATTCCGTTTACTAATCTGAAAAACAGCATTGACAAGATCTTTCCAGACATTTGCAAGTTCGTTCAGGAATAACTTACCATTTTCGGTGATTTCGTAATACTTGCGGGGTGGTCCTTGAAGAGATTCTTCCCACCGGTATCCCAGATAACCTTCATTTTTAAGTCTTGTCAACATGGGGTAGAGCGTTCCTTCCACAACAATCATTTTCGATTTTTCCAGGTCTTCAATGATGTTGCTAACGTAAAGTGGCTTATTTTCAAGAACTAACAATATACAATATTCGAGTACCCCTTTCCGCATCTGAGCTTTTGTATTTTCCAGTTTCATGATATTGCCTCCCTGAATTATTTTTGTTGTTTGGAAATTGGTTGAATTATTTTTGGTAGGATCTGTTATATATTGGCATTTTCAATTTCTGTGATCAGTTTCCAGGATTTGGATTTAGCACGATTCAATAAACTTGAAGCATACTTTTCAATGTACTGATCAGCTTCACTGGCGGTATCTTTTTCAGCAGACCGGATAAAATTGAAGTCAGTTGAAGAGTTTGCCGATTCATGATTTTTTTCCAGCTGAAGTATTTGTCTTTGAGCATATTTTTCGGTTTCTATTTCAGCCTCATTGGCCGTAATTACATCAATATTCCTGAAGAATTCTTCAGTGCTCATACTGCTGTTGATTTCTTTGGACATTTCTGCTTCAACGAATTCTGAAGCGTTGTATTGCTGAACCTGTTGTGCCAATTGTGCTTCGACAGTTTCAAAGTTTACTTCAGTAGTGTTGTTCATCTGGATTTCAGCTGCAAATTCTGCTTCAACGAATTCTGATGCGTTATATTGCTGAACCTGCTGTGCCAATTGGGCTTCAACAGTTTCAAAGATTACTTCAGAAGTGTTGTTCATCTGGCTTTCGGCTGCAAATTCAGCTTCAACATATTCAGCAGCATGGTATGTTTCAACCTGTTGTGCCAATTGAGCTTCAACAGTTTCAAAGT
>JBAWZG010000217.1:0-6935 GCA_037143155.1 Bacteroidia bacterium | reverse complement strand
TTTTTTGCTTCCGGATTGTTCTTTCCGTAGCGGTAAAGCATTCCGTCGAGCGCCAGTTTTCGGAGTAAAAGCTTATCGTCGTAGGCCGATTGGCCAAAAACCTTTTTATTCTTGGAAGTCGTAAAATCGAAGCTGATGCTGCAAGTTTCCAGAAGTCTTTTAGTATTCTTTATGATTTCCGGGAATCTTTCAAATTGCTGTTTCAAACTCCTGAAATCCATTGTTTCCAGCGGATTGGCAAACTGGTTTTCCTGCAATTTGCTGATCAGCACGTTGTGATCGATGGCCCGCAGCGTTTTGTGAAGGAACCATCCGGCGCGGTCTTTAAAGGTAACCGGTTGCAAGACAACTAATTTATCCAGATGTTTCCGGTATTCCGAGGTCAGCAGTTTATTGAGGTCTTCGGCGCGGATGCCGGTGGATTCGTTTTCGCGCAGTTCTCCGGAAGATTTTTTTCCGAAGGGATAAACCACAAACACCTCCTGAAATTCAGGTGCATCGGGCGGATACGGTTTCTTTTCGAGGTTGTGTTCAGTTTGCCAGTCGTTCAGTTCTTTCAGTCCTTCACGGTTTTTAGCCAACCCGATGTAAAGCAGTTCATCGTCCTTCCTGAATTCGCATCCGGCAACAGGCCGAATACCTTTCTGTTGCGCCTTATTCACCAGCTCCGGAATACCCATGGTGGTATTGATGTCGGTCAGCGCAATAGTTTCCATACCGTTCTGAATGGCCAGATCAAGCAGTTCGTCGATGCTTAGCGTGCCGTAGCGAAGGGAGTAATATGAATGGGTATTGAGGTACATTTTTTAAGAGTTCCAGGTTTCGGGTTGGTGAAGTATCGGTTCTTACGGCCTGAAAGGCCAGTATAATTCAGCCCAGGGCATCGCCCTGGGGTAAGAAGAATGTCAAGAAAACCGTCCGCGGTAGTATGATAATCAAGGAATAAAATTTCCTGCGGACGGAGTCGTAATTCATTATTTTCGGGCAGACATTTAGATTCTCGTCTTTTCGTCCGAATCAACAACATCCCCCAGAAAAACATTTTCTCGCGGACAACTTTTTTATTCGCTCTGCAACCCAGGGCGATGCCCTGGGCTATATTAAGCTGGCCTTTCAGGCCGTCTTTTTGTCTCCTGACCATTATTCCCTGAAAAAAGATTAGGTATAAAGAGTAGTCTTTTTCGGGGAGAGGCTGGGAGAGGGGCTTTTCTTTATCTGGTCGCTCTTTTCCACTCCCGAGGCGCGGTGAATGGCTCCGGCACCATACCGAAGCCTGATTTTATCCATTGAGAGGTAGAGTTTGATCATCTTTTCATTGTTGTCGAACAGATCGAGTTGCTGAACGCCGCCGATCAGTCCGCCCAATTTGACGCCGATCAGCCGGATCAACATTCGTCTTTCGTACAATCGCCTGAATAGTTCGAGTGTGGTGGACATGAGTGTGTGATCGAACGAAGTGTAGGCAATTTTTTTCTGTAGCGTGTGCGTGTCGTAATTGGCGTAACGGATTTTTACTGTGACCACCGAGGCCAGTTTTTGCTTTTTCCGCATTTTGAAGGCTATCTTTTCGACCATGTGAATCAATAATCGTTCAAGCATTTGTATGTCAATGGTATCCGTTTCAAATGTTCGTTCAGCGCTGATTGACTTCTCTTCCGAATAGGAAATTACCGGAGTAAAATCGATGCCATTCGCCTTTCGCCAGATATCAATTCCTGATTTTCCAAGTACGTTTTGCATCATTTCAGGAGGAATCTCACTCAGCGTATGAATGGTAACCACGCCCATCGAGCGTAGCAAATGATAGGTTTTGTCGCCGACTCCCGGGATTTTCCTGATCGAAAGCGGATTCAGAAAAGGCTGCACCAGATCGCGCGGCACCTCTTTTTCACCATTCGGTTTGGCTTCTCCGGTAGCAATTTTTGATACGGTTTTATTCACCGACAAGCCGAACGAAATGGGCAGCCCGGTTTCACTGATAATACTGTTGCGCAACTCGTGCGCCCATTTGTAAGAACCAAAAAAACGGTCCATTCCCGAAATATCGATGTAATGCTCGTCGATCGAGGCTTTTTCGTACACCGGCGCACGGTCGGCAATCACATCGGTCACCAGCCGCGAATATTTGGTGTAGGTATCCATATCTCCACGAATCACGGTGGCGTCGCGGCAAAGGTTGAGCGCCATTCGCATGGGCATGGCCGAATGAACACCGTATTTTCGCGCTTCGTAGCTGCAACTGGCTACCACGCCACGGTCCGAAAGTCCGCCAATAATAACGGGTTTTCCGATTAATCCGGAGTTCTGAAGCCGTTCGACCGACACGAAAAACGTGTCGAGATCGAGATGTACGATGGTGTTATTTTGAAAGTTCATTGTGTTATCGTTCCTGTGTTTCTGGTTTCTTCTTTTTTCAGGCCTGAAAGGCCAAAATATTTCAGCCCAGGGCAACGCCCTGGGTTAAGAGTGTACAACGAAAACCGTCCGCGAGGAACAATAATTAATGTAAAAACTTCTTTCGGACGGAATTGTGGTTCATTATTTTGGGGTAAATATGAATTCATCCTTTTCGTCCGAAATAGCAATTGCCCATAAAAATCAACATCGCGCGGACGATTTCCTTACCTGTCTTTAACCCCAGGGCGCTGCCCTGGGCTATATTATGCTGTCCTTTCAGGACGTTTTTGTTTGTGTTGTTGGTCATCTTCAGTCTTTAAAAAAAAATCCCGCAATCTCTTGCATTTCAATTTCAATTTTGTATTTTTGATTGTTATTTAATCAAAATGTGCGATTGTAATTTAATCAATCATTTTTAAATTTCCAAACATGTATTTCGATTCGAACATTAAATTTTTGCGAAACCGCAAGAAACTGACACAGGATCAGCTGTCAATAGCTCTGGATATCAACCGGTCAACCCTAAATAATTACGAGAACGGAATTTCAGGACCAAGTATTCAGTCTCTGGTTTTGCTGTCGGATTATTTTCATGTAGCCATCGATACTTTGCTACGGGTTGATCTGGTCAAACTGAGGGAAAGTCAACTTTACGAACTAGAACACGGGCAGGATGTTTTTCTGAAAGGCAGCAATTTGCGTGTGATGGCCACCACGGTTGACCGGCTGAATCGCGACAACATCGAACTGGTTTCGGAAAAAGCCAAGGCTGGTTACACCAACGGATTTTCCGATCCGGAGTATATTTCGGAACTGCCCGTATTTCAACTTCCGTTTTTATCGGCCGAGCGAAAATACAGGACTTTCCAGATCAGTGGTGACTCGATGCTGCCCATTCCCGATGGCGCCTGGATTACCGGGGAATTTGTTCAGGACTGGAGCGAAATTAAAACCGGTGATTTGTATGTGGTGCTCACCCTGAACGAAGGTCTGGTTTTTAAACAACTGAAAAATGAACTGTCAGAACATGGGCATATTGAGCTGATTTCACTCAATCCTGCATACAAGACTTATCAGATGGGAGCAAGTGAAATTCGCGAAGTCTGGAAATTTGTACACTACATCAGTCGGGAAGTGGCAGAACCAACATTGACGGACAATATGGTGGGTCAACAATTAAAGTTACTGACCGAAGAAATCCGCGAATTGAAGCGAAGTATAGAAAATTCCGGAGGAAAGTAAAAGAGCAGGAGAGTCTGTTACTGGTAATTCAAGCAAAAATTCTACTTTTGGGTGACAGAAAAATCCAACGTTATGCCTGTAATCAATCTCGAAAGATGTACTAAATGTTTAAAATGTGAGAAGGATTGTCCTTCGAATGCCATCACCATCGAAACAGGCGAAATTTCCAATAGCTGCATTCATTGCGGACATTGCGTGGCTATTTGCCCTGAAATGGCTGTGCGGCCTGATTTTGGAGATGTGTTTCTTCTTCAGCCGCATACAGTGACTCCGAAAGATTTCAGGAATTTAACTTCAGGTATCCGGTCTTGCCGGAGTTATCTGTCGAAGGATGTTCCGGATGCCGTTTTGCTTCAGTTGGTTGAGAACATGAAACATTATCCGTCGGCAAGTAATGCCCGTCCGCTGCAGATTTCGATTGTCCGCTCGAAAGAAAAAGTCAAACTGCTCAATGATTTAACTGCTGAGGCTTTGATCCGTTTATTTAGCCTGGTCTGTTCGCCATGGATTAGTCCATTCATCCGGATTTTTGCTCCTTCGATAAATATTAAAAAGCTCAAACGCTATAAAGAATTGTTCATTGAACGCCAGAAAACAAACGATTCGCAGATCTGCCACCATGCACCGGCAGTTTTGCTGTTTCATGGCGAATCTTCAAAAACCGGGATGGCTGAAGCCGATGCCAACATCTGGGCAACCTATACATCTATTTTTGCCAATACACTTGGCTTGGGTACTTGTTTTAACGGGTTTATTGTGAAAGCGATGGGAAAGAAAAGTAAACTAAATCCGCAGTTTAAAGTACCAGCAAACCATCAGGTTTATGCTTCGCTGTTGGTTGGTTACCCCAAAGTAAAATTCAGAAACGAAACTTCGCGGCAAAGCCCAATCGTTGTTTTACTATAGATTAAACGGATTAATCAGCTACCTACAGGCAAGCGATTACGTTAAAGTTTTAAATTATGAGGATTTTTTTTTGGAAATTAAAGTCGATAGATATTTATGGGAAATATCGTTATCTGAAGTAAAATGAAGTTTTATTTTGAAATTTCAAGAATGCACTCCGCTAAGATTGCATTCTTGAAAAGTTAACTGGAATAGAAAACTCCTATAGTTTCTTATTCTCGAGCCGTGAAAAATATCGAATTCTTGCCTCTTTTGGATCAGCACCAACTGCAATGTAAATTCTTGTCTTTACATCAATGATCACTTCCTGTAATTTGGTTAAATCCGGTGTTTTAAAATCATGCTGTTTTTTTTCGAACATCTTGTTTTCCTTTCAATTATTGAAATCACTTTATATTAAAGTCTTATAGTGCCTTTGTGCTACAATTAACGTGTAAATTCCTGAAAAGTTTAAAAAAAAACAAATATAAACTTTAAGCCTGTATATATGGGTTTATTTAATAAACTATAACATTAATTAACTTAAAATCAACATAGTCTGAAATAGAGAAAAATGAGAAGGCGTTGGTTATTAGGAGATTGCAGTTTGCCGCACAATTGTGCGATAATATGTAGCAAAAATGCCATCTAAATATTCATAATGTGAAAAATATCGTTCAGTAGATATTATTTTTTATTTATCTAAATCACATACATCCACTATTTTATATTATAGCTAAAGACTTTATTGAAAGCTTTTGAACTCCTTGGTATACCGTTTGGATAACATATGTTATCCAAATCGGAAAAGATAGATTTTTTATACTGTCGATTTTAAAAAGCAATTGTTATGATGGAGTTTTACCTGAGGATTGAAAAGAGAGTAAAGTATTTTTCGTGCATTGTTTTTTGTCTTTTATTAAGCTTTGCTTCAATAAATATACAGCAGGCGAATGCACAAACACATTTTACTACGGTATGGCAAGGTGAAAATGGCCAGAATCATATGAATTTCGTAATAGTTTCTGCGAATCTTGAAAATATTTCTCTTGCTGTTGATGATGAAATAGCTGTCTTTAGTGGCTCCCTTTGCGTTGGTGCCAAGAAATTGACTCAACCCATTAACATTGCTGTAAATACTACTTTTCTTAATATTCCGGCCTCACAAAATGATGGGACAAATAACGGTTTTACCAATAACGATACCGTTGTTTTTAAAATTTGGGATAACAAAAATCAGAAAGAAATTCGTGCAAATGCTGTTACCTATCGAAACGATGTACCAACCTGGATTACAACTGGAAAATTTATTTCGGAGGCAACAGCAGTTGTTGAAATTTCATCCTATGCCGGATTTTTCTCAACAGTCTCTGCACCAAATAGCTCTGCACAAATGAATATTACTTTGCTTGGAATCGGTGAATCTGGTCTTGTTGCCGGAGACGAATTAGCTGCCTTTGACGGTAAAATTTGTGTTGGAACTCTTAAGATTTCAGAAGATGTTTTATCAAGTGGAACAGCAAGCTTAATTGCATCTTCATCAAGCAGCGATAAAATGCCGGATGGATTTATTGATGGAAATACAATTGAATTAAAAGCATGGAAACACGTTACAGGTGACGAATTAATTGTGGAGGGTGAAATTGTCAACGGGCAAATGAAATATGAAAAGAATGCCAGTATTCTGGTGTCATTGAAATCACTTTCAACTACCACAAAAAGCACAGAGAATTTGGCTGAAATAGATATTTTCCCTAATCCTTCCACCGGCAGATTCACTGTTCGCTTTTCTCAAATTCCTGAAGCCAATGGCAGCATTGAAATTCTTGATATTTCAGGAAGAGAAGTTGCATCGCGAATATTTTCAGGTTTGTCTGAAGAATTTAATCTGGAGAAACAACCAAAGGGTATGTATTTCATCCGATCAACTTCTGGTTCCATTGTAACGACGCAGAAACTGATCATTACTAAATAAATCTGGTCAGATTCAAAGTTCCAATTTGCTAATGTTCTGCGGACTTTTTTTCTTCAATCCTCTCATTTTAGAATTAATTTGAAAGAGAAAAATATTATTATCGGTCAGAATTTCAACTTCAGTTCTTAATAAAAGTCAAGTCAGTTGTATTATTTCATCCTTTCAATTGGTGTTAATGTCGATCATAAAAAACTGAAATGAAATCATTTGCAGGTTCTTTTTCAACATCACCAAAGTAGATTGCATAGTACGGAATGGGTGAGATTATGCATATGACAACTTTTAAAAGATGGTTTTTAAAATGAAACTATCCAGCAATATAAAACAATAAAAATAATGGGGATAGCTCAAATTTGGCAAGTCTATGAAAGCTATTGACCAACAGGATGATCTACTACGCACTAAACAAAAGATTGCCTTAAAAGCACTTTAATAT
>JBAWZG010000216.1:0-6965 GCA_037143155.1 Bacteroidia bacterium | reverse complement strand
ATTACTGCAGCACCAATTTTTCGCTTCAGTAAATGGCCGTTCCCGCGGGTTACATAACCCGAAACATCAATCAGTGCTTTCATTTCAGTAGTGATGTCTGCAAAATAAGTTGGCGAACCCAAAATCATTCCATCAGCAGCAATCATTTTGGCAATCACTTCATTCAGAAAGTCGTTTTTAATATGGCAGCGTCCGTCCTGAATTTCCCGGCATTTCATGCAGGCATTACAACCATGAATCGGTTTCCCGCCCAACTGGATGAACTCGGTTTCAATGCCTGCCTTTTCGAGTTCCTTAAACACCGTTTTGATTAATATTTCGGTGTTTCCTCCGCGGCGCGGACTTCCATTTATACCAATGACTTTCATGTTTCCTATCTGTTTATCAATACTTTTTCGGTAACAGTTCCAAGTTTAAGCAGATAAATTCCATTCGACCAGGTTGAAACATCGACAGTCGTTCCGCCGTTTTGATCAAGCCTGAATTGTTTTATAAGCTGACCAGTAGAGGAGTACACTTCTCCACTTAAATTAGATTGCCCGATAAAAGTTATACGGACTTTATCATTGCCTGGATTTGGATAAACTGTAACAGATTTATTGCTCAAGATTGTTGGAACACCAACGATTTTGTCAATCGGTACAATGCTCCAGTATTCGCCAAAGTGATTATCCACATCATAACGGGTCAAAGAGATTCCCTGCTGCGAATTTTGAGGCACCGGCCAAGGTGCTACATTGTTATAGATCACCTGATCAATCACCTTCCCGTATTTATTTACCAGCTGAATTTTCTCACCCTCATCTGCAAGGCGGCCACTCTCCCACTGATAGACTGGACCCCCATGAGCGTTCCAAAACGATGAAGCTGCATTATTTGTAAGGTAGATTTTCTCTTTTGACCGGATTGAAACTCCTTGTGGAAAAGTATAGGTGAAACCACTTGCAAAACTGCAGCTATCCATTGAAACAGCTGAAGTCCCCGGATTATAAAGGCCAATAAATTCTAAGTCTTCAGCACCTGCATCAGTAACATAGGCAATATCGCTGATCATGACCGAAAGCGGAATTGAAGGTAATTTTAAATTAGCTCCCAGCGTTTTTCCATCGCTTCCTGCTCCAAAAAGAGCCGAACCTGATAACAAATTAAAGTCATATATCGCAGGGTTTGTAAATAGTGGATTCACATTCAGGTTATTTTTTCCATCAGGCAATTTCTCCGTGTCGTCAGAAGAATTGGAAATGCTGAGTGCCGAAAACTCATCGCTAAAATATCCCAATTCATAAGAGTTTGAAAGGATTGAATTTGTTACAACCAAATTGGACCCTGCATCACCCGGGTGTTTTTGGTAATTGGCCAAAGCATAAAAATTTCCGTAATAGGTACAATGGTCGATCTTCACCGTACTCGAATCTTTCATTCCCGCACCCATTCCACAATTGATAAAAACAGAATTGGTGATTTTTGCCGACGATTGCTGCCCGATCGAAACCCCTTTATCCTGAAAGTTATAGACCACAATGCCATCGATAATCACATTCTTCGCGTGATCTCCCAAGTCAACAGCATCGGCGTTAAATCCATCCATATCATGAAAATAGCTATTCCTGACAACGCTACCCTCAGACATTTCGCCAAAATCGAGGGCATCTGAATCGAGCCCAGTATTTCCAATAAATTCACACTTATCGATTAAAATCTTACCTCTTTTGATATTTATCTCGTCGCAACCGGCATAATCAGAATGAATGCGGCTATTGGTAATCTTAGTTTGACAATTATACACATTGATTGGATTTTTATACACATCCACAACGCTTATACTGTCGAGCATTACCGTCGAATTTGAAACAGCAAGCGCTGCAATGTCGCGCACAGGATTTGGACCTTCCGAAGCATTTTCAATGATTACATTTCTGAACCATATGGTGTCTTTGGTATCCTTTATACTAATGTTTCCCCATTTCTTCTTAGCACTCTCAGGGTTGCTCTTGAATATAACAGGTTCCTTTCTTGTTCCGATAGCTTTAATCGGTCCGAGTGAGGAAATGGAAACCCCATCGGACAGCCATATTTCCACACCTGGTTCAATAGTCAGTTTTCCGGTTGATGTGATGTTCACATTTTCAGGAACAATATAAGGTGAGCAGGATTTTGAAAGGGTTAATGCCGTTGTAATTTCTGCCGGAAGTTTACATTTCCCATCGCCTTCAAAAACTGCGGTAAGGCTCAGAGCTGACTGAGGGTTCACAACCAATTCTTTGGCTGTGGAAAGGTAATTTCCAACACCATTCATTGTGGCTGATAATTCCATATCGAAACTTATATCGCTGCTATTAGCCGCATTTTGATGAACTTCAACAGCAACCACATTTGTTCCTGCTAACAGCGATTCTGTGCCAATGGTGAAGGTATGAAAAACAGATTCATCGGCTCCTGAAATAGATGTTGATGCCAAAGTTCCAAAACCGATAGTTCCTGCGGGCATATTAAAACGTTGTATCTCTTTCCCATTCAGATAAACAACTGCTCCATCATCACATTTCAGTAAAATGGTTAACCCGCTTACATTTTGTTTGTTTTTCAGCAAAAAGCCTTTCCTAAAATAGGATGTGATCTGCTTGTTATTCACGTCACTGCCATAGCTTATTACGGTTTTTTCATCTCCATCACCATATCCCAACTCAGCCTGACCTGATTTCCAGGAAGTATCGCTAAAATTTGTAACTATCCATGTATTTTTAAGATCGGTTCCTGTATCGGAGTATTTCCATATCTGTTCCTTATCGATTAAAATCGAATCTCCGTTGGTTTTCCAACCCTTGAAATTAAAACCGGCTTTGGCTTCAGCCGTTAATTTAATCTGTTCACCTTTAGGATAGCCTCCGCTACAAACATCCACCGGAATTTTCAACCCGTTAAATGTTAATTTTCCTGCTTTAGCAGGGAATGTTGTTACAGAAACTGCAACCGGACTTTGAAACCCGTAATTGGTTAAATCGTTCAGAATAATACCGGGCCTGGCCTGAGCAAATGTTCTCAGTTTTTCAACTTCCGAAAGCCAGTAATCAACTGATGAAATCGCATAGACACTACTGTAATTGCCAGTTCCATGCGTTCCTGCCCAACGGGCAACATGGTTCGGCATTTCAGCCTCAATTCTTTTCTGATGGTCATCAATCTCTGAAATCATCCTTACAGGATTGAATGAGGTAAAAAGTAGATCGGAAAGCTTTCTTCCAAACAGCTTTTTATAGTCCGTATTTTTCATCAGGTCCTTAAATGGCCATCCATCTTCATTGAGATAAAAGCTGATCATTTGGTTATTTGCGCCAAAAAAGCCTCGATCGAAATCCATGAGAATCCATTTCCACTTGCCCGAATCTTTGGATTTCCATTTCATTAAGTTGTGTCCGATTGAGCTATTTCCACTATACACTTCAGTACTAACCATTTCAGTAAATTCGGTAATATCCATTTGTGCAGCCACCGCATCGTAATTGGCCTGACTCGACAAATCTTTTGCAGTTAGGGATAGAAAATAGTCGTTCTGTTTAAAATCGCCTGTTTCGGCATAATGTCCGGCATCTGTTTCTTCAATCATGTCAAAAGTTCCCGCAGCAAGTCCATGGTTTCCGACGATATAATCCTCATCGATTTTCTCGCGAATGTTATGGATGCCCATATACTGTCCATTGATATAAACCACGCTGGCTCTGAATCCGGAATTATCGAGACTTGTATTTTCAACAGCAGCAGACTGAATCATTCCATCTCGGAACATGGTATTGCCCCAGTCGCTTCCAGAGGCTCTGAGCGAGAAGGTGCGGTAAACTTTGCGGGGTTTATCAAAGATAAGCGGATAATCCAGCTTGCTGACTCCGTATTCTTTCCGGAAGTTAACCCCCATCATTTTTTCGGGTAATTGCCACGAGTACAATCCGGTTGATTTTACTCCTCCTTTCAAATTGAAGGCATCGCCAGTCCTGCCATCATTCTCAAAAAGTTCAATGTTAATCGGAATTTCCCAATCAGGCTTCACTGAATGCACGACGTAAATTCCTTTTACAGGATCCCAGAAATTAACCGGATCTGAGGTCACGCAGACAATAGGTAGTTTATTGATTTTATTTTCATTATCAATCAGATAGGTGTTGGTAGTGACTGGACCCATTATCTGACCTGATTTATGAATTCGAGCCCGAACAACCGTATTTTTACTAATGTTGATCGGGGCACTTGCTATAGTTGACTGCTCATTGGGTTCTGTACCATCAAGTGTGTAGCGGACATCACCCCCAAAGATGGAATTAATTTTAAGCGAAACAGAACTGTGATAAACACCGCCTGAAGGCGAAAAACCCGGATCGCTCTTTACAACATCCTTATAGCCTACCGTCGCATTAGATGCACCTGGAGTGGGTTTGGTAAACAATACCCAGTCATTGCTTCCATCGGGTTTTCGACCCATTGAAATATTTGGATCAGGAACACCTAATAAAGTTGAATCGAGCACAGTTATTGAACCAGCACCATAGTTAGAAAGATCGGTATTTTGAACTCCGTAAACAACCGAATCAATCAAGGCCCCGGACTGGTCCGAAAGCCCGATCTGCTCACCTGAAGCTGACAGTGCAAAACTGGTGTGATTGGCTGAATCTCTATTGTCTGCCCAAAAAATGGCAAATCCTTTTGGCGCAAGAGTCATTTTGATGATTTTCCATTTGTCTGGTTTCTTAAGATTATCGGTCAAAAAATAGCCATCCAGAATTACTGTCGAGCTGCCAGCATTATATAGTTCGATCCAGTCGGCACTTTGTTTGTAGTCAGGATCCACGATCGTGTTGGTATTCGAGGCCATGAATTCATTGATGTATAGCTGACTATAGCCTGCTGTCGAAATAAACAGAAGAATTATTAGAAGTTTGAAACGGTTCATTTGGTTTAGTTGTTAATAACCAGAACATTATCATAGTCCTGATTCAGTAGGTTTGGTTTAATTGAATATTTTGGTTATAAAAAATTTGCAATATACTTCAAAGTCAAATTTAATTTTCGTAAAATTCAAAATAAATTAGAAAAACTCAATGAACCGGCGAATTGGTAAAAGATCAGGCAGTTTCTATTTTCCGGAATTACTGATTAAAGACAAACGAAATGATATTTGCTCCCATTTGCAGTGCTTTCTGACGAACATCTTCCGGATCATTATGAACCGACCGGTCTTCCCAGCCATCACCCAAATCGCACTCGTAATTATAAAAACACACCAACCTGCCCTTGTAAATCAGACCAAATCCCTGAGCTGGTTTGCCATCGTGTTCATGAATTTTGGGAAGTCCATTTGGAAATTGATATTTCTGGTGATAGATGGGATGATCAAAGGGCAGTTCAATGAAATCGAGTTCCGGAAAAACCTTTTTCATTTCTCTCCGGATAAACTGATCGATCCCATAATTATCGCTGATTTGCAAAAAACCGCCTGATTCAAGGTAAGTACGCAGGTTTTCAGCCTCCTGATCCGAGAAATATACATTTCCATGCCCGGTCAAATCTACATAGGCATAATTAAAAAGCTCAACACTTCCAGGTTCAACGGTTCCTGGCTCCGGATCAATATCGGTCTTCAGATTCTCGTTACAAAAAGTGATCAGGTTTCCGACCGAAGTTGGATTGGAATACCAATCGCCACCGCCATTGTATTTCATGACAGCTATCCTGACCGAATGAGTCTGCGAAAAGACCAATACAGGCAAAAATACAAGTAGAATAATTCCAAGCTTCTTCATTTCTGATAAAAAAGTACTGAGTGTGAAGGAAAGAGTACGAAGGGGAAAGAGAAAGTTTCGAAGTCTCCATCATTCTATTTCCTCTTTTCTTATTTCTGCTTCCTCTCTCAGATTGCCCAAAGATAAAAATATTGCATGGTTTCAATGGCCTGTACGATTTGAATTTGAACTAATGGTAATTTTTCTGAAATATTTGCCAATTTTGCAGAGTCATTCAATCAATCAAGAAATGAAAAATTTTACGACCCGGTCATTAAATATACCTTTCCCGAAAAAAGATGCCCATAACTCACTGGCCATGCCAATCTATGAGTCAGTGGCCTTCGAATTTGCTTCGGCGGAGGATATTGCAGCCAATTTCCGGGGAGAATTTCCGGCACATACCTATTCGCGAACGAGTAATCCAACGGTCGAATACTTTGAAGCCAAGGTCAGAAAACTGACCGGTGCACATCAGGTATTGGCAGTAACTTCAGGGATGTCGGCGATTTCAGCAGCAATTTTATCCGTTTGCAAACAGGGCGACAACATCATTTCAGGAAACCACCTTTTTGGACACACCTTGGCGCTCCTTGAACAAAGCTTGCCGGCCTACGGACTGGAAACACGTTTTGTTGACACTACAAATACTGAATTAATTGAAACTTTGATCGACCAAAATACCCGGGCCATCTACTTTGAAACAGTTACTAATCCGCAACTCGAAATTGCCGACATCAGCAAATTAGCTGAAATTGCCAATAAGCACAACATTTTGCTGATTGCCGACAGTACCGTAACGCCACCTTCTGTTTTTAACTCAAAAGCACTTGGCGTTCATATCGAAGTGATGTCAGCCACCAAATTTATTTCGGGCGGCGCAACTGCGGTTGGGGGACTGATTATTGACAACGGAATATTTGACTGGAGTAAAAATCCAAATTGTCTGGCCGTTGCTAAGAAATTTGGAAAGGATGCCTTTATTGCACGTCTGCGGAAGAACTATTACCGGAACCTTGGTATGCCAATGACGTCTCACACGGCCAATTACATGATTGCAGGTCTCGATATTCTTGAGCTTCGGGTGGAACGATGTTATCAGAATTGTCTGAAACTGGGCGAATTCTTCCGGCAGAATTCAAATGTCACCCGCGTTGATTATCCGGGATTGAAAGATTCTGAATATTACGATTTGGC
>JBAWZG010000215.1:0-7028 GCA_037143155.1 Bacteroidia bacterium | reverse complement strand
GTTCTGGCTGGTGAAACCGTAAAGAAACCCGTGATTATTCCAGCAGCAGCAAAAGGAGCCAACGACCGGATTCGCGTAGCTGTTTTGGGAGTGAATGGCCGTGGAAAATCGCATATCGAAGAGATCATGGGACTGTCAGAAAAGGCTAATGTGGAAGTGGCCGTTTTATGCGATCCTGATATGGATCTGCTGCAAACCCGTGCCAGTGAATTCGAAAAAAAGTATAGCAAAAAAGTAGTCATCGAGCAGGATTTCAGAAGAACCTACGAAGATAAAACCATTGATGCCGTTACCATTGCAACTCCAAATCACTGGCATGCCTTGCAAACCATTTGGGCATGTCAGGCCGGAAAAGATGTGTATGTCGAAAAACCGGCAACCCACAACATTTATGAAGGCAAAAAAGTGATTGAAGCGGCTTATAAATACAACCGCATTGTTCAGCATGGTGTTCAGTTACGTAGTTCAGTAGCTATTCGTGAAGCGGTTCAGCATCTGCAGGACGGACTGATCGGGCGGGTTTACATGTCACGCGGGTTGGTTTATCGCTGGCGTCCGGATATCGGCAATAAAGGTATTTCACAAACTCCTCCCGGATTAAATTACGATTTGTGGTGCGGACCTGCTCCGATGCGGCCGTTTACCAAGAACCTGGTTCACTATAACTGGCATTGGCATTGGAATTACGGTAATGGCGATGTGGGCAACCAGGGAATCCACGAAACCGACCTTTGCATGTGGGGTTTGGGTGTAGATCATTTGCCTGAACGCATTACCTCCATGGGCGGTAAATTCCTTTGGGACGATTGCAAGGAAGTTCCTGAAGTTCAGACTTCAATCTACCATTTTCCGAAGGAGAAGAAAATGATTCAGTTTGAAGTCCGCAACTGGTGCACCAATCAGGAAGATGGTGCCGGAGTTGGGAATATTTTCTACGGTGATAAAGGATATATGGTGGTCAACGGATATGGAAAATATGAAACTTTTCTGGGTGAGAAACGCGAAAAAGGCCCTACCCGTTCAGAAAGCGGCGAACTGACCTTGCATTTTCAAAACTGGCTGGATGCCATCCGTGCCCGTGATATGAGCATTCAGCACGGACCAATTCAAACCGGACATTTGGCTTCCTCTCTGGCACATTTGGGTAATATTTCATACCGTCTGGGCCGTCAGCTGGAATTTGATTCGGTTGCCGAACGCTTTATTGGTGAAGGTGAAAGCGAAGCAAACAGCATGCTTACCCGCGATTACCGTGCTCCATATCTGTTGCCTGAAGTAATTTAAAGTTACCGGTTATTCAAAAAAATGATTTTGATTGAGACGGACCCGTTTTAAAGTCAAGTAATTCTGTTTTCTGAGAACAACTAATAGCAACCCATTTTAATATGGAGAATTTGGAACGAAAAAATCACTGGGAGAATATTTACCAAACCAAAGAACTCAAAGATGTGAGCTGGTATCAGCGAACACCAGAAACCTCTTTGAATTTCATTCAACTGGCAAATTTACCGAGAAACGCAAAAATCATTGATATAGGTGGAGGCGATAGTTTATTGGTAGATCACCTGATTGATTTGGGCTATCTTGATATTACCGTACTTGACATATCTGCCAAATCACTCGATAAGGCAAAGCAGAGACTTGGCGATCGGGCATCAAATGTTCATTGGATTGTTGCTGATATTTCAAACTTCAGGCCGTCCCGGAAATATGATTTGTGGCACGACAGGGCTGCATTTCATTTTCTGACTGACGAAACAGAAATTGAAAACTATGTCAAAACTGTTCAACTTTGTATTCAGCCTTCCGGGATATTGATTATTGGAACTTTTTCAGAACAAGGACCCCGGAAATGTAGTGGAATTGAAATTAAGCAATATTCAGAAATGTCAATTTATGAGCGCTTTATGAGCTGTTTTGAAAAAATACAATGTATAACGGTTGATCATCAGACTCCCACTGGTTCAATTCAAAATTTTGTTTTTTGTTATTTGAGAAAATTTCAGAAAACTTAAAAATTAGAAATCCACGCTGTCCATTGCGATTTTGGATAAAATGTTATTGGTAAATGTTTATTAATAATACATTTTTGTCGGAAAACATGTGTTTTTTTACATTGCATTAACTTATTCAGATTTATTAACTTTTTAAATCATGCGATTAAGCTACTTTTACGACTTTTAAAATTTAATTGAAATAATATGAGTTTTCACAATAACCCGCACACGTTTCACATCCCTGTAATGGGTCTTGGATATACACTTGATTCTCCGATCAAAATTGCCCATTATGGCATGTCTTCGGTTATTTCGCTGGTTGACGATATCATGATGGAAAAGATGAGGGAATTTTATTGCCAGAAATTCAATTTACCCTTTCAGGCCATTTCACCAAAGACTGAAGATCATCGTGCAAAGCGTATAACTGCTTATCTGAATACTGTTCAGGAGATTGTAAGTCATAAGTTTGAAAATTTGAAGAACTCTATTTCCCATAAAGAAGAAGAGTTACAGAAATACATTGACATGTTGCCTGATATGTCTGAGATTAAGCTGAAATTCAATCAGATGATCGATACAGGCGAGATCAGGCATAAATTGGCCGACTGGCTGAAAGAAAATCTGGTAGCCGGCGAAATCGATGTAAATATCATGTCGAAACTGGATCGTGATCGTTACGAAAATGGCGAAAAATTACCGTCCATAATGAGCGATGCACAGTCTGCCTTGCGTGGCTTTGCCTTGAGCGATTTAAGTTCATCCATTGTTCTTTCTGCCGGAATGAACCCGCGTTTGTACAGCTATCTCGAAGAGTTTGAAGACTTTTATCCAACTGCTGCGCTGGAACTGAAGAAGAAGGTAATTTTGAAAGTTAGTGATTACCGTTCAGCATTAATCCAAGGAAGATTTCTGGCTAAAAAAGGAATCTGGGTTTCGGAATATCGCGTGGAATCGGGCTTAAACTGTGGCGGACACGCCTTTGCAACCGATGGTTTCCTGATGGGGCCGGTTCTTGAGGAGTTTAAAAACAATAAGGAGCAACTGATCGAGGCCGTTCACGATATTTATATCAAAGCGTTGGCCGATAAAGGGAAACCAGTTCCGGAGAAACCATTTCTGGTAAAAATTACCGCGCAGGGCGGTGTCGGTTCAAATGCCGAACACGAATTTTTGCTCAATTATTACCAGTTGGATTCGATCGGTTGGGGTACTCCATTTTTGCTTGTTCCTGAAGCTGTATCAATTGATGAGCAAACACTGGAAGTGCTTTGCAATGCCAAAGAAGAAGATCTTTACATGAGCGAAGTTTCACCTTTGGGCGTTATTTTCAACAATGTCCGCGGAACCGGAATGGACCTGAAAAAGGAAGCTCAGAACAAAGCCGGAAATTATGGATTTCCCTGTACAAAAAAATATCTGGCTCTGACACCTGTTTTTACTGAAGAAGGCACCTGCACCGCTTCGAAAGAGTATCAGAAAATGAAGATTCAGGAACTGAAGGAACAGAACCTGAGTGATATGGATTTTGAAAAACAATTGGGTAAAATAACCGATAAAGCTTGTCTTTGCAATGGACTGACTGCCTCAGTACTGATGGTTAACGGGTTGGATACCAAAATGGAAGGTACTGCGGTGAGCATTTGTCCCGGACCGAATCTGGCCTACTTTTCACACACCTATTCATTGAAAAAGATGGTTGACCATATTTATGGCCGCACCAATGTGATGGAACGTACCGATCGCCCTAATTTATTCGTGAAGGAACTCGGCATGTACATTGAATATTTGGGTGGGAAAATTGAGGAGACTCTCAAACCTATTTCGGATAAGCAGAAAAAGCATTTTGATAACTTCCAGGAAAACCTGAACAAAGGAGTTGAATACTACAAAGAGTTATTCCAGAAATGCAAGACTCAGCTCGAAGATTCTACTTCCAAAAATAATCTCATGCAGGATCTGGAGAATATGAAACTCGAGCTTTTGAAGCTGAAAGCGAAGATGCTGTAGGAGAGTTCCAAATTTCAAATTCAAAGTTCCAAATCTCAAGCGCGAAGCTTGAAATTTGGAACTTTTTTATTTTGTCGGTGGTTTTATTCGTTTACTGATTTTTGAAGGATGCTGACGTGTTTGAAAAATATCAACTATTCTAATGGCATCATCTGCAACTTCATATATAACCTTATAGTTCCATTTGCTTACCGAGCGGTAATTTTCTGACAGTTCTAATAAAAACTCTTCTCTTGAGTATTTCTCAGGAAAATCATTCAGGGTACTGACTAAATTTATAAGTCCTTTCTTTACTTTTCCTGCATTTTGAGGTGAGTCTTGAAGAATGTATTCGTAAATATTATCCAGGCTTTCTTTTGCCAACCTATCCCAAAGTATGGGTAGCTTCCTACTGGTTACCAATTTTCGACTTCTTTTTCCAATTCCTCGTGCGAAATAAAATCTCCGGAACTCACTCTTTTCGAAGCCGCCTTTACACGTTCCTGTAACTCAATTTTGGTTATTGGCTCTCCCTTTGAGGTAAAACCAACAATCAATGAATTTTTGTACTTCTTGCTCATCGCATACACCAATTTTAAGAACCGGTCATCAGCCTGGTCGATATAATCATGTATTTCTTTTCTTATTTCTGTTGTTCTCATATTTGAATTATTAGTTCCAAATTAAACGATTAAACTTTGTTGAAAGTTATATTTTTAAAAATGATGTTTTTGTATTTTATTCTTCAAACGAAATCAGCGCCTGCCGGTTCTTTCCATCCATCACGATGTTGAGTTCATTGGTAAAGCGGACATGTTTAATGTATTTACCTTCCTCGATACACGGCATTTTCATCAGCAGATCCATGTTGATGGTTGCATCCTGCGAATTGTGCGGAATGGTGAAATATCCCACATTCATTGAAGTCACATTGTGGAAAAAGTGTGAGCCCAGTGAACCATCAAGAGGAAAATCTTCCAGTCCCATTTCAACAATAATTCGGGCTTTCGAAATATGGGCCCACAAAACCGGAATTCCGGTAAACGGATCGCGTGTACCCCAGCGGCCCGGACCAATCAACACAAATTCTTTCTTTTGGAATTCCATCTGCCGGTTAAAATGATTGATTTCGGCGGCAATCTCGCGGGTTTTCATTTTATCGAACTTGTCAGGATCAACAAATATGACATCCTGAATACCGCTGACAATTCCGTTTCCCATTCCTCGTTTGGCATACATCAGGGTTTTCTCCGGATCAATTTCCCCTAAATTAACAGTCAGTTGATCGTCCCGCCGGATCAGTGGTTTGATTTGCAGCAGGTAGAAGGTTGGAAGCTGGTTTTCGCCCTTTTCAAGATCAACGGCGTATTCTATTTCCACAGGAGAACCCATCGCTTCGCGGAATAGGCGCAACAATAAAGTCAGGGTATCAGCAAACGGAATGTGTTTGTATTTCAGGATATTGGCAAAGTCGATCACACGCAATCCCAGGCTGTCGATTCCCGGAACCAGACAATCGTTTTCGTGATCGTAAACCGAAGCACAGTGCTGCAATACCCCATCCTTTTCGGCGGCATTGATTTTCATTTTCCGGATTGCTGCATTTTCTCCACCACCTTCAAGGTCAAACTGGGTGTGGTCCATGTCGATGGCATAAAATTCCTTCTGAGTATCGCGTATCAGGTCGTGATCGCTTGCTGTGTTGATTTGTGGATATTTTGGACAGAAACGATAGGCTTTTTCACCACCAACGACATACATTCCCAAACCTACAGCCGCCACTGCAAAGCCATCTTCGGGTTCCATATACGATACCGGGTAGAAATTGTATGACTGAGCTACACCGCTAAACGACGGATAATAGTGGTCGCCGTACTGATGGCCAACCACTTCCTGGATCACAACAGCCATTTTTTCCTCTTCGATTTTGTAGTTCACTACATCGAAATACGACATGGCCGATTCAGTAAATATACTGGCATATACCAGTTTGATGGCCGTTTCGAGTTGCTGTTGCCGCACCTGAATATCCGGATGATTATTCGGGATCAGGTAAGTTGCATACACTCCGGAAAATGGCTGTATCAGCGAATCTTCGAATAATCCCGAGGACCGGATAGCCAGTGGACTGGTCATTTTTTCCAGATAGCTGTATAACCGATCCTGAAGTTCTTCGCTAAATTGTGCATCGATAAAAATAGTCTTGATTCGCTCGTAATCGCTGCTCGAATAGATCTCGTCGAACAGGTCGTTGCTTTCAAGAAACTTATCGAATTCCATTGCTCCGATCACTGCAGTAGCCGGAATACGGATATTAAGTTCAGGAATAATTTTGGCAAAATCGATGTTTTCGATAAAATTGCACATGAAAGCCATTCCTCGACCCTTGCCACCCAATGAGCCATTGCCAAGTCTTACCACATATCGGTTACCTGTTACCAGCGAAGGATCAAAATCGATGATGCTACCGCGAAGTTTCTGTATCCGTGAACTTTCGAACACATCCAGACAAAACTTTCGCAAATCGTTCGGGTTGTTAAAATCCTCGGTCCGGTATGGCAGCAACTGTTCCGCAATGTTAATCTCTCCGCGTGCCATCAGCCAGGTGGAGAACGAATTCCTTCTGGCGTGATAAACTAATGCCATTTCAGGAACGATACTGAACATCTCCTGAAACTCGGCCAGGTTACGGGCAATCATAATCGGATTTCCATCGAGATCTTTAAATACGAAATTCCCAAATCCGAGCCGCTTGTATATGTAATTGTGAATATCGAGTGCCAGACTTTCAGAATTCTTGTTGATAAAATCGGCTCCGACATCGCGGGCCCGCTGTGCATTATTTACATCATGACTCTGAAGTAAAATCGGGATTGGAAACCGAAGCGTAGAATTTACATACCGCAGCAGATCAACACCAGCTTCATCGTCATCGATTCCATTTCGCTGAAATTTCACATCAGAAATGACCGAAAGCAGATGATTCTTGTATTTGTTGATCATCGAAACGGCTTCTTCGAAATTACTGACCAGAATAACTTT
>JBAWZG010000214.1:0-7151 GCA_037143155.1 Bacteroidia bacterium | reverse complement strand
ATCGAACCAGTACTGTTCCCTGAAACTACCACAAACTGTGGGGTTTCGGTCAGGTTAAGTTCAATGGTCTGACCTGAAGTGTTGTACCGGATGGTATCGCCATCCATATCCTGATCGACAGGAATCAGAGAATAAGCATATTGCGCCTTGTATCCGATATCGAACTTATAAATTGATTTCGTTCCATCGTCGGTATTTGATCCGGTCTTTCGGGTCCACAGGACAAAAACCTTTTCCGAAGTCGCCGGATTAGCAAATTCAATGCTGTAGATTTCATTACTTCCTGATGGTTCCTTGAAAGCAAGCACTTTCGAAAATTCAGTTTTGCCAAGCACATTTTGCATGGTCGTCAGAAAGTACCATGAAATTTTCCGGACATATTTGGAAGTCTTGTCAGAAAGTAATCCGCTGGATGAATACTGAAGAATATTTTTGCTATCGGTATCAGCATCCATAAACAGGAATGACTTTTCGAAACCCATTTTGAGCAAAACGAGGTACGAACGCAACAGGTAGTTGGCCTGCTGAAGCGCTGGAGCATATGTGTATGAATGCCTATTATCAGTTGTCAGATAAGTATCCCAGCCAAATTCAGTCATCCAAACCGGAACGTTGGGGACCACCCGGTTTTTCCATTTGAAGAATTTACGGAACGAAATTTCATAACCATATTTTTCATTCTCCGGCGAATAAGCCTTGGACATGTCGCTGCAATACCAGTGCATATTGAGCACATCAAAAGGAATCCGTCCTCCGGAAGCAATCATCACTTTGTTCAGGTAGATCGTATCTGAAGATGCCAGTCCCGCCATCACATGCAGAGCATCCGGATCAACCGATTTGATTCCAAGCAGCGGATGAGTTGCATCGGTCTGCACGCCAAATCCATCATGAACCGCATTGCAATATTTGGCATAATTGGCGGCAGTCCACAGCGGAGATTTCCAGGTATAATCGGGTTCATTGTCGTCTTCGTAGTATTTGATGTAATTTAATCCGGTTGCTTTATCGGCGGTTTCAAGCAAATTTGAAGCAATCTTTTTCGAGCCATAACGGGCAACTAACTGGCCAATAAATTCAAGTTTTTCAAGGTAATCCGAAGCATTTGAACCCGTTCCTGTATTGTTTGGAATGGGCGAAGTTCCGGCCCAACCGGGTTTGCCAAGCACATCAATCAAAACGCTCATTCCAAGTGCGCGGCATGCTTTCATATAGTCGGTATGCTCAGGCCAGGTATAACCCTCAGGTCCTTTAGTGATGTTATCCCATTTGTAAATATTATTGGCCGTTTCGTATTGCGACCAATCGTGGTATTCCCGAATCCATTTGACACATTTCGACAAATCGGCCAGGTATTTATTATCGTAGGCAGCAACATTCGAATTAACACCCATGTAATCGGCAACGATTATCCGGGGCGTATTTTGGGCCTGAAGACAATTCAGGAAAAGGAAAAATGTAAAGAGAAAAAAGATGGCTTTCATGATCAGGTTTGCTTGGTTTTAACGATCCAAAGATAGAATATATCGGTGGCTTACAGAACAACGTACATTGGGAAGATTACTTCAAATTCAGCAAATAGAGACTTCAGCGATATGCAGATTTATTTGAGAACCGAAATTTGCCGGTTGTATCCGTCAGTCAAATTTCTACCTTTAAGGCAAACTAATTAAACGATCGATCATGCCGCTACTTATTGTCGGAATCGGAATTCTGATTCTACTCCTGCTCATCAGCAAATTCAAGCTGAACGCCTTTTTTGCACTGTTAATTACTTCCTTCGCAGTCGGACTTCTGAGCAGCATGAACCTGATGGACATTCTGGATTCCATTCTGAAAGGAATCGGCGATACCATGGGGAAAATTGTTTTGATTCTGGCATTCGGCGCCATGTTGGGCAAGATTCTCGAAGAAAGCGGTGCAGCACAAACCATTACCTTGCGAATGATTGATTTCATGGGGCTGAAGAACATTCAATATGCCTTGCTGATTACCGGGTTTATGGTTGGTTTGCCCATGATGTACAATGCAAGTTTTTTGGTTTTGGTGCCCTTGATTTTCACCTTTGCCACCACAACCAAAATGCCAACCATCTGGCTGGCGCTTCCGCTTTGTTCTGCCCTTTCGGTGGCACATTGTTTTTTGCCACCACATCCGGCACCAACCTATGTTGCGTTTATTTATCAAGCCGATGTCAACAAAGTATTGCTTTACGGACTGATCCCGATGGTTCCGGCCTGTCTGATAGGTGGTGTCTGGTATTCACGTTTTTTCAGGAAGATGGAAGTTATGCCTCCAAAAGAACTTTTCCAGGAAAGGCACTTCGAAAAAAGTGAACTTCCCGGATTGGGAATCAGCATTCTTTGTGCAGTGACACCCATTATTCTGATGCTGATTGGTGCAGTAATCGACTTGTCATTTGGTCCGCCACCGGCAAAAACGGAATTGACAAAACTTGGAATTGAAAATATTACTGGCTTTTACCATCATCTTTTCGCCGGAAAAGGGTTCAATGAACAAGGAAACAGCCTGATAACCTATTTTCTGACCATCCTGAAATTTTTAAGCGATGCGAATATTGCCTTATTTGTGGCGGTCATTGTCGCAATTTTAACACTTGGGTTGCGAAACGGAAAGACCATGGATGATGTCATGAACAGCTCCGCAAAATCAATCGGAGCCATATCGATGATCATGCTGATTATTGCCGCCGGTGGCGCATTTTCACAGGTTTTAAAAGACAGTCATGTGATTGAATACATCCGGTCAATTTCCGATTCGCTGCAAATGAACCCGCTGCTGATGGCTTTCCTGATCGCATCAGTTTTCAGGCTGGCAGTTGGCTCTGCCACTGTCGCAACCCTGACCACGGCTCCGATAATGCTTCCCATTGCCCAGCAAACAGGAACTTCTCCGGAATTAATGGTATTGGCAACCGGTGCCGGAAGTGTGATGTGGTCGCATTTCAACGATTCGGGATTTTGGATGTTTAAGGAATATTTCGGACTGAGTGTGAAACAAACTTTTCAAACCTGGACCGTTATGGAATCAACCGTCGGAGTGGTTGGAATTATTACGGTATTAATCATGAGTGTATTTATTTGAATATTATAACCAATAAACATGAAACAAATTTCTTTTTTTCACGGAAAAATCATTCTTTTCGCCTTTGTTATGATCTGTATGTTGCAGCTGCAAGGACAATCACAAGGGAGACTTCCAGTAAAACTGAAGACGAGTCTGAATGCATTCTCCTTTAATGGCCCTTTATTGAAAGGTGATATGAATCTGGATCAGCTGCTCGAATTCTGCGCTGCCAACCAGATTGATGCGGTTGACATAACAGCTTATTATTTTCCCGGCTATCCTGAAGTTCCATCGGATGAGTACCTGTATCACATCAAACAAAAGGCTTATTTACTTGGACTTGAAATCAGCGGCACAGGTGTACGCAACGATTTTTCGGATCCTGATCCGGTGAAGCGTAAAACCAATGTGGAGTTAGTTAAAAAATGGATCATTGCAGCCGAAAAGCTGGGTGTTCCTGTAATTCGGGTATTTTCCGGAAGCGCTGATGAAAAAGGTATTCCTCGCGATCAAGTGTTGGATTATATGGTTACAGACCTGAAGGAGTGCACTGAATTTGGAAAGACGCATGGGGTGGTGGTTGGTATTCAAAATCACAACGATTTTATCAAAACTGCCGATCAGGCTATCGAGATTATTAAACGGGTCAACTCCGAATGGTTTGGTTTAATTCTGGATACCGGCAGTTACCGTACCGGCGATCCGTACCTGGAAATCGCACAATCAGTACCTTATGCCGTAAATTGGCAACTCAAAGAAAATCTTTATGTGAATGGAGTGGAACAGAAAACTGATTTGAACCGGATCATGAAAATAATTCAGGAGAAAGGATACCGTGGCTATATTCCTTTGGAAACACTTGGAGAAGGCGATCCCAATGTGAAAGTTCCCAAATTTCTGGCAGAGATCAGGGAAGCGTTATTGAAAATTGATCATTAAAATTTGTAATGAATGTTAAAGAAATCTTAAAACCGGTTCAGGCATTAAACCTTTTAAATTCAGATCATTCCAACGAGAAATTTTAGTAAAGTTTCGGAAAACAGAATTTAAAAATTAAGGTTATGAAAACAAAAGTTTTAATGATTGCCGTGTTGATGGGTTTCACTACCCTACTGATGGCTCAGCCAAAAGAAAACGATCAGAAACAATCTTTTCATGGGTCAAACCATGAAATGCGAATGAATGATGAACGAGGTCCTCAAGGGCTGAACCTTACCGATGCCCAAAAGGAAGCTTTTAAGCAAAGCCGGCTTGCACTTCAGAAGTTGATACAACCTTTACGCAACGAACTGGGCGAGGCCGAAGCCCATCAAAAAACACTCACTACCGCTGAAAAGCCGGATTTGGCGGCTATCAACAAAAACATCGAGAAAATTGGTGCTTTAAAAATGGAGATGGCCAAATTACAAGTCAAACATCGTCTGGAAATGAGAGCTCAATTAACCGATGAGCAACGCCTGAAGTTTGACATGCATCAGGGCAAAATGAATGGCGACAGAGGACCGGAAGGAATGGAACGTGGCCGGGAAATGCATGGCGAACATCCGATGAACTAATTTCTGCAATGAATGTTTGAGAAAGGCTGTTTGGAAGTATAACTTTCACACAGCCTTTTTTCTTAAAAACCCGCCTGTCTCAGGATGGTTTTTCCCAGCGGAATCAGCTCAATGAGTTCTGGTTGCTGCGTTTTCTTGTTTTTCAGATTAACAAATATTTTTCCATCCTGAAATTTAGCCTGGTTATTTTCGATGAAAATATATCGGGATGAATCCGTCGGCGAATAGATTAAATCCTCGAATCCCGGAGCATATACTTTCCCTTTTTGTTCGGTTGCAGCGATTGGTCTGGCATAAACCAAAGCTCCATAACTGAAGTATTTTTCGTGATTCAAATCTTCTTTAATCTGAACTTCAGCCTGAAACTCCAGCTCAATCTGATCATTTTTTGAGAATGAACGATCAAAAACCAGAAAGCCATTTTCAAGTTGGTACTTTTCTTTAGTGATGATGCATTTTGCCCATTCCGGCTTTCGGATTTTCAGTCTGAACGAAACAGGTTTCTCAGTAACAATCCTGAAAATGAAGTGATTCTGAAAGGGGTAATCGGTTATTTCTTCAATTTTTATCCTGACATTCTGAATGTTAGTTTGCAGCACATTTGGAGCTAAAACAGCTGCCACCAAAGCTTTTTCTCCTTCTTTCATCCAGCAGTTTTGAAGAAAATAAGGTGAAATCCGGCCGGCATTGGGCACACAGCAAACTGCCACATCCTGATGAACCGGCGAATATTTATATCGGGTTTGCTTCTTTCCGGGTTCTGCTTCCCCGTTTCGGGTTCCGGTCATTCCAAACGAATTGTCGGTTTTCAGGTAAGCGATGCACGAGTGCTCAGGGTTTCGGCTTCCCTGTGCGGCATTGTAAAAAATGGTTTCCATTTCTTCTGCTGCTTTGAGTTGGCCGCTTTTCTGAAATAACACCGAATAACTATCCAATAGTTCGTGCAGCGAGCAATATTCGTAGCCGGTGTGCGTGGCATCGGCGAGGCGGCTGCCAATCCATTCATCGCCGATAGCGCCTCCGGTTGGAGTGGTACAGTTCGAAATCCGTTCCAGATAAATTTGCAGGGCTTTTTTTAATTCCGAAGAATTTGTTGCATAGGTAGCCACAATCATCGGTCGGAGATGCTCGTAGGTATGCGCCCCATGCGTTTGCAGTTTATACGCTGGATTTAGAATGTTTGAGAGTTGTGCATCCGTTTCAGATGAATAGTTTTCGGAGAAATTCCGGTACAAAAATGCTGCATAATTGAGATATTTTCGGTTGCGGGTTAATTGGTACATGCGGTCCAAAACATCGGTAAAAGTAAGTCCATGCGCCACTCCACCCGAAAAATCCTTGCCGGCAAAGAAAGGTTGTGACTTATTTACCGGGTAATTCTGCATCACATTCTCAACCGCCCGAATCAAAGCATTCCAAATTTTTTGATCTTGAGTACATTCGTAATACGCGAGCAACCCACGGTATAATGTTGTCTTCGACCACAATTCGCCATTTTCACCGGTGAATTTGTATCGAAGTTCCTGGTCGTAAATTCCCAGATAACCATCTTCGTCCTGGGTTTCAAGAATCCGGTTGATATAGTTTTTTACTTTTTCAATGGCTTGCTGATCGTCGAGCAAAAAAGCGTTCCGGATGTATCCATCCCACCAGTTCGACTGGGTTTCGGAGTTCCACCATTTGTATTGTTCATCGCCCCCCGCATCGCCTGATTTCAGGTTTCCCAGATCTTTAGCTTTGCTTTTTTTATGCAATCTTTCAGCACCATAAATTGGATCATCGATAAGATCGGGAATCAGTTTGTATAGGTTTCCAACGAATCCGGCCATATCTTTTTGCATCTGGATTTTTAGCCAACCCGTCGGTTTAATGCTTCCGAAAGGTAAGGACTGGTATTTTTCGGGCATCATTTTGTTCTGGGCTATCATGCAAAAAGAATTGATTACCAATGGGAAAATCATCATTAATCTCAAAATGAAGGTTTTCATTTATTTTCTGGTTTTTATTGAAGCTGCCGTTGATTTGCATCTTCAAAAAATTTGTGAAGTGATTATTGTTTTTGTACGATATATCCGTAGGGTTTGAAAACCAAATTGTCCCCGTCAGTCCTGATTTTTTGCTGAAACTGATACTTTTTCACGGAAGGCAACTTTATGGTAACTGTGTTTTCTGAAAGGTTTAGCATCACAACTACTTTCTCATTACCGGACTCTCTTGAAAAGGCAAGTATGTCAGGTGATCCTGTTTGTATTTGATAGAAATTGCCTTCCGTAATTGCCCGGTTCGTTTTCCTGAAATCAATCAGGCGCCGATATAAATTCCAAATGGATGTGGTGTCTTTTTGCTGTACAGACAAAGCAATTTTTTCGGATTCGCCGGTTCTAAAGTAGGATTGATCCCACCACGATCCGGTTCCTTTATAAAAAACGGCTGTTCCTGCATGATCCGGATTTGGAGTCCATGGAAAAGCTTCCCTGACAGGAATATGGTTGGCATCAAATCCCCAGT
>JBAWZG010000213.1:0-7179 GCA_037143155.1 Bacteroidia bacterium | reverse complement strand
TTTACTACTGAAATTGCATGGGGTGAACAAAGTAATCTTCAACCAGCATCAGCATAGAAATTCCCGAAACCTGAATTTCATTTGCGGTCACTAAATCTGTACTTTCCGTATTTATTGTAGTATCCCTGGCTACTATTCTCCAGCAAGTCTGAGGTTGCAATTTAAATGTAATTTCATGGCGGTTTCCATTAAAAACCATCAGAATAGTTTTCCATTCATCCCCATTGGCATGGTTGACTAACATATACGAAGCCACTCCCGGTTGATATTCCGATGAAAAAACGAGGTGTTTGCGAATCAGTCCGGCCCAGTTCATATGGAAAGCCGGATGTTTTTTACGCAGACTGATAAGCGCCTGATAATATTTGAATATTCCAATGTTTGTACTCTTTCGTGTCCAATCAATCTGATTAACCTGATCGGGCGACTTGTACGAGTTATGATCGCCCAGTTTGGTGCGGGCCATTTCGACGCCAGCATGAAGAAAAGGAATTCCCTGCGATGTCAATACCAGCGCCCCGGCCATCATGACCATCCGGCTGAGTTCTTCTTCGCTGGCTTCAGGACAGCTTAAACTCAGTTTATCAAAAAGGGTATGATTATCGTGGCATGATGCATAATTGATGCACTGCCATGGCTCTGAAGCCCAGGGCGACTTTGAATGTTCCACATAACCGTACTCAATCTGCGGATGGAAACAAGCTCCGGCAATTCCGAATTTGATATTTTCCTCCTGGACGGTTTGTCCGCTCACGAATCCTCTGCTGTACGTTCCGGAATGGTTTCCCTTGATTCCGTCACGGAAATCGTCATTAAAAACGGCAATACGAAAAAGGCGCGAGACGTTGGTTTTAACTGCACGAAAGGTTTCATTCATAGGGCTTTTGTCTGCAGTCCAGCCTTCGCCATACAATAGAATATTTGGAGATACGAGATCAATGCTGGCTCTGATCTGATTCATGGTGTCCAGATCAAAAATACCCATCAGATCGAAACGAAATCCATCCAGATGATATTCAGTTGCCCAGTAGTTCAATGAATCAATGATAAATTTACGGACCATGTTTCGCTCGGTGGCGATTTCGTTCCCGCAACCGCTTGCATTCGAAAAAGTTCCGTTTGGTTTCTGTCGGTAATAATATCCCGGAACAGTCTGGTTAAAATTGGATCTGCGGGTAAATGCAGTATGATTATAGACTACATCAACAATGACCCCGATTCCGGCCTGATGGAGCGATTGAACAAGCATTTTCAATTCCAGAATTCTTGCTATGGTATTGGGATTGGAAGAATAGCTTCCTTCAGGAGAGTTGAAGTTGAGCGGATCGTACCCCCAATTGTACGATTGATCGGGCGCTGATTCATCAACGGTCAGAAAATCGGCAACAGGTAAAAGATGAACATGGGTAATACCAAGTTCTTTCAGATGATCGATACCGGTTTTTAGTCCTTCCGGCGAAAGTGTTCCTGTCTCAGTAAAAGCAAGGTATTTTCCCTTGTTATTCATTCCTGATGAAGGAGCTATGGAGAAATCGCGGACATGTAATTCATAAATAATCGCATCGGTGGCATGTTCGCACTTGATACGGCGATCGTTATTCCAGCCTTCAGGATTGGTTTCTTCAGGATCGAAAATTAAACCACGAAGTCCGTTTGTTCCTACTGCGCGCGCATCAATGCAAGGAGTTTCATTCAGCCAGATTCCATCGTTAATCCGGATCGTATAATAATAGCCTTTTAAATTTCCATGCAATTCAAATATCCATGTTCCGTTTTCCGCCTTTTCGAACTGGTCGATGCGGATGGCAGAGCCACCAAGACTTTGCCGGTAGATTCGGAGTTCAACCTGGATAGCCGTAGGTGCCCAAATTCGGATATTAGTTTCCTCTCTGGAATACCTGACACCCAGGTCGTCACCTCCATAAAAAGGGTAATGCGAAAAATCAATGCCATTAAATTTCCAATCTCTCATCTATTTCGATTTTCATTTTTGAAGGATTCCTTTTTCTTCTTTCCTTGTATTCAGGTTACCAGACTTTTCCGGAGTTTAACCCTGTTCGATCTCCATTTTCGCCCTTCCACATCACTCACCAAAATCCGGGCCCAGTAGTACGATTTGATTGACCGGTCATAGTTATGAAATGTTGAGGTTTCGATGCGCAACTGGTGCACTTTTCCCACATCAATATACATGGGATAAATCTGATTTCCACTCACACCGTTGAGTTTAAATTTTCTGGTGCTCCATATTTTGCGATATTCCAGTACCGGAGCATTGATGTCGGCTTCGATTTTTCCAGTATTCCGGATGGTCATTGTTAAAACCTGCGGGCGAAAAGGCCGGTCCTTGTCCAGGCTAATCACAAGATTCACCTTCCTGAAAACCCTTGAAAAGCTGATTAAATGGTTATTTTGAAGGCCTGTCCGAAACTCAAAAAACAAAATCGCAGCAAGTAGAATGGAAAGGATGAGGATGATCCAAATCAGGGTTTCTTTTTCCATTCCTTCGGCCTGTCTCGAAACGAAGGAATGTAAATTCAGGTTAACGAGAAAGAAATACCCTTTAATCATGAGGTTTATAATTTACATCCCAAAAATAACAAAAGTCCTGCGATTATCGCAAGGCTTTTGTCTTTTCAGGATTTTCCCTTTAGGATGACTGTTATAATTTTAATCAAATATCTGGGCACTTTTAGAAGTGCAGAACCTCCTTAATCTTTTTATACCCTGTTTTACTCACTTTAAGTTTGGTTTTGGCTGCATCTTTCAGAATTACGATGTACGATTCTTTTTCATACTGCTGAATTTCGGCGATGTTGTCAACCTGAACAATGTACGAACGATGGATCCTGATAAAATTCTTTGGGTCAAGGTTTGTCTCGAAAAACTTCATTGTTTTCTGTTTGATATGCCTGCCATCGTGGGTATAGATCATGACATAATCGTCGAGCGACTCAATATAACGAATCTGATCGACGGTGATGATGTGTATTTTGGAGCGGTCTTTTACCACAATCCGGTCGATGAATTCCTCGCCCGACCGGAAATTGGATAATTCTTCCAGTTTATCATCAATTTTCTCTTCATTCTGAATACGGTGTTTCACCTTGTCAATGGCAGCTATCATACGGTCTTTGGAGAATGGTTTCAGTAAATAATCGACCGCATTCAGCTCAAAGGCTTTCAAGGCATATTGATCGTAAGCCGTTGTAAAAATAATCTGAGGCTTGAAATCAAGCAGTTCAATCATTTCAAATCCGGTAATTTTGGGCATCTGAATATCGAGAAAAACCAGGTCGGGTTTTTTGTCGTTGATGGCTTTCACTCCATCGAAGCCATTTTCACATTCGCCAATCAATTCAATGTCGGGATGATCCTTCAAATACGAACGCAACAGGTTCCGGGCCAGTTCTTCATCTTCAATAATGATGGTTTGTAATTTTTCACTCATGACAGGGATTGTTTTTGTGGTATGATTAATTGCACTTCAAAGCTGGTTTTAAGATCGGTAATCTTCAACAAATCGGGCTGATTGTAAATAATTTCCATCCGCTTCCGGATGTTTCTCAATCCAATACCTTCGCCTTTCCGCTTGATGGTGCTGGAATCGAAATCATTTACTATATTAATTTTCAGCGTATAACCATCGCATTCGCAGGTCGTTTTGATGGTTACCTGTTCGGTCGTTTCATAGACCCCGTATTTGATAGCATTTTCGTACAGTGGTTGCAAAATCATATTTGGAATTTCGGCGTCAAGGCAATGGGCATCAATTTCGAATTCGGCATTGAGCTTTTTACCGAACCGAACTTTTTCGATGCTCAGGTAAAGTTTGATATTTTCTAATTCCCTTGAAAACGAAACCATCTCTTTTTCGTTGTGCATCAGCGAATAGCGCATAAAGGTCGAAAGATTTATGACCATTTCCTGGGCCTTCTCCGGATCGCTTACCGTGAGCGATGAGATAGAATTCAGACTGTTGAATAGAAAATGTGGGTTGATCTGTGACTTTAGTGCCTGCAATTCAGCCTCACGAATCAAGGATTTATATTCACCTTCCTTCTTGATTTTCTCCTTCAGGCTCTGGTAATAGTTGACTGCATAAAAAAACACCAGGTAGATGGTGTACATCACATATCCGGCAAAGATTTTGGAAGGAAGGCCATCCTTTAAGAAATGATTTTCTACAGTAATAAAGGGCTGAAAGATGGCGTAACTTATAGAAAACCAGATTCCACAAAGGATTGATGCCGCAACAAAGTGAAATATGACCAGACGAAAAATACCAACCTCTTCCAGACTGTTGTATCGGATGCTGTACCAAATACTTGATCCAAGCAGAGGATACAAAACATAAGTAGTTCCCGTATCAAGTAACGATTCGGTCAATGTGACATTATACCAAAATACCTGAAGGACAATATTGATGATGCCAATGACTACCCAAAACAAAGCATAGTAGCCGAGTAATCTGTAGTTGTTGGTTAGAGGGTGTTTCATCGATTAGAAGTGTTTCACTTCAATTCCACCAAAAATAGAAACCCCTTTAATCACGATTGTTTTTGAGGGATCGTAATATTTCTCGCTGTAGGTATCGCCCCGTTTATCAGTAAAAGCGCCAAAAATAGTAGTCACCTCGTTGCGCACGTTCCAGTCCATCGGAATTTTAAAGCCACAGCCACCGAAAACACTGACACAGTCGATTATTGCACCACCCGCTTGTAAATTGGCTTTCCGCAAATCGAATTCAATTCCCCCGAAAATAGAAGTCGCCTTACCGCCTGCAAGAGCCTGCGAATTCACAAAGATTTCGCGGCCTCCAAATATCACAAAATCATCGAATGTGTTGAATGAATTATAAGAATTAGCAGTATTGGCCTCCGGAATATTTTCCTCTGGTGCGGTTCCAATCCTGAATTTCTGATGATCGCGTTGGCGAAATAAGATAGATACACCGATTGCAACCAATATTAACGGGAAATAAATCTGTCGTATTTCATGAGGAACTGTAATCAGTTCGGGGATCATGAAAGTGCCCCCAATGATAATGAGTATAGTTCCGGCTGTACGATTACCTCCAATAAGCGAAAGTATACCTATTCCGACTAAAAGCATCTGCCAGGAAATAAGCAAATCGGCCATTGATTCCGGTATCAGGTTTAACCGTTCCAAAATCAGAATTACTCCCAGAACAATCAGGATAATTCCAAAATAAAGTCTCTTTTCACTGCCTCTACGTTCCATAATATGACTTTTAAATTGTTGTAAATGTAATCACTATCAGTTCCGGACAGACCACCGATCGGTAAAATGACTGATTTGATCGGTCAATCCGGAAAATTTATGCTTCAGAATAATTTTGAAAGTATTACTATTCCAATGATGATCAGAATAACCGGAAAAAAGAGAACCATCAGAATGCCCGGAATAATCAGAAAATGAGGCAAAATGATCATCAACAGAATGACAACCAGCAAGGCACCGATAAACCGGCGACCTGTGATAAGTAAAATTCCGAAGAAAATGACCAGCCAAGGGAGCAATGTGCCATTTGACCAATGACCAAGGCTTCCGAAAAAATTACCGATTCCGGAAAAGAATTCCCCGATATTGGGAAAATGAATGTCCCAACCGCTTTGTTTCAGAATCCAAAGAATTCCAAAAATGATCAGCACATAAGCCCAAAACGAGCCTGAATGCTTTTTGTGTTCAATATGCTTTTCCATAACATGATATTTTGATGATGTAAAGGTATATTTGGCATAACCACCAATGCATCAGTGATCGGTCAGTAAAAGTTTAAAATCGGTAAATGGTGAAAAGCCCCTCTCCAACCTCTCCCCATGATTCGACAGGCTCATCAATCAGGGAGAGGCCAGAAATACAAGGGTTCTGGTCAGTTTGATCAAAATTGAGTGGAGGTTCTGGGATTGTATAATGCACAAGTCTCTCTGCGGGGGATTTAGCGGGCTTCTCTTATAATTTTTCCTGATGCAGTTTCCTGAAATTTATTCAGGAAACTTATAGTTTTGGGTTGTTCGAAAGGCGGTAGAATCGCAGCAATTTGTTGTTTCAATATTTTGGTATTGAATGGTTTGCCTTCAATCAACAAGGTCAGTCTTTCTCCCAGCTTTTCATCAGGAACCGATGAAATTACAAATCGTTGATGGATTATTTGCTCCAGCTTCTTCTCAATCGCCTCGGGCGAATATTTTATTCCGCCTGAGATAATTACCGAATCGGCCCGGCCAAGAATTCTAAAACTTTTGTCTGACTGCAATTCAGCCAAATCGTTGGTTTTAAGCGGTTCGGTCATCTCAGGCAGATGAATTTGAAGGCAATCCCATTCATTCAAGCTTACTGAAATTTCAGGCAAACAATGATAATATTCTGATTTCCGATCTCCTGAAAGCTCACGAATGGCAATGTGCGAAGCCGTTTCGGTCATTCCGTAGGTTGAAACTACGCGATTGGAAAGTGTACCGATTATATTTTCCAAGCCGGTAGAAATCGCGGAACCACCAACCAGCAAATTCCGGATGGATTGCAGCTTTTCCATTCCAGATGGTTGATCGGATATTTTGAAAACCTGGTTTGGAACCATGGCTCCGAAATCGAATTTTTCATTTGCAAGAATCTCAAAATCACCAGCCGGATCAATGGTTATCAAGTTCATCCGACCAACAATGGCGCGGACCACCATCATTTTACCCGCAATGTATCGACAGGGTAAACTTAGCAGAAGCCGGTCGTCCTTTTGCAGTCCAAAATACTCGATGGTTCGTTCGGCGCTTTTTATCATGACTGACTTGGGCAATTCAATTTGTTTCGGTTCACCCGTACTTCCTGAAGTTTGGGCCAATACAAATTCCGAATCTGAAAACCATTCCTTCAGAAATAAAAGCAGTTCTTTTTCCCATTCCGGAATTGCTTGATTGCCAGTCAATTCAGCAGTTTGGTAAAATATTTCTGCTGAAGAAATTTGCTGGCCATTCAGAATAATATGATTGGTGTTCATTGCCATGATTAATTATTTTCAAATTTGTCATTCATTGTCATTGAGTCATTCTTAGTCATTGATTGCAATGCGCTGCTAAATTCTTGACTATTAATGACGTGAAACAAATGACCATTAATAACTTCATCTATCTATTAAAAGTCGTCGTCTTCCAATTGCAA
>JBAWZG010000212.1:0-7315 GCA_037143155.1 Bacteroidia bacterium | reverse complement strand
TTCAAACAGGAGAGGTAAGCTGGTCGGACGAGATGTTCCGGATTTTCGGTATTGACAAAGCTACCTATACCGGAAGTCTTGGCGATGCAATCTCCAAAGTAATTCATCCCGATGATCTGTACCTTGTTCTTCCTTCGAACGCCGATAATTTTGCAAAAAAAATACCGATCGAATACCGCATCATTCTGCCCGACCAGTCGATACGGTATATTTTGGCAGAATCGGGTGAAAATATGGTTGACAGTGAAGGTGCTCCAAGTTACATGACAGGTGTTGCCCAGGATATTACTGAACGTAAACAGATAGAACTTGAACTATTCAAGGCGAAAGATTCATTGGAAAAATTTTTCAATCTGGTTCCCGCCATGGTTTCAGTTGCATCAAACGGATATTTGAAGAACCTCAATCCGGAATGGGAAAAAGTACTTGGCTACACGGTTCAGGAATTAGAAAGCAAACCCTACGTGTCGTTCATCCATCCCGACGACATTGAGCCATCTGTGCAAGAGCTTGGACGACAGTTGCCAGGGAGCGCAAACATGAACTTTCAAAACCGCTACCGGCACAAAGATGGATCCTATCGTTGGCTTGAATGGAATGGGAACATGGAAGATAAGGATACTCTTTATGGTGCGGCACGCGATATTACAAAGAGCAAACTTGCGCAGATAGCCCTGACCGAAAAAGAAGAACATATCCGCCTTCTGTTGAATTCAGCGGCTGAGGCAATTTACGGTATCGATCTGAAAGGAAATTGCACGTTCTGTAACCCTGCTTGTGTAAGGTATCTGGGATACAATAGCCCTGAAGATTTGATTGGAAAAAACATGCACTATCTGATTCACTCTAAGCATGCCGACGGAACCGATTTCGAAATAGAAGATTGTAAGATATTCAGTGCATTTAGAAACGGTGTGGAGACCCATGCAGATGACGAAGTACTGTGGCGGGCAAATGATACTTGTTTCCCTGCCGAATTTTGGTCTTATCCGCAATATCGCAATGGCGAAATAGTTGGCGCCGTTGTAACATTCCTGGATATTACCGATCGCAAACAGGCGGAAGTAGCTCTTCATAATCAAAACGAATTATTTAGCACACTCCTTAAAAATCTACAGATAGGTGTCTACATGATTGAAGTTCCTTCAGGAAAGCCACTTCTGGCAAATGAGGCATCTTTCCGATTACTGGGCCGGGGGATTTTGCCTGATGTTAACTCAAGCACTATTTCTAAGGTGTATGATTTGTACAAAAGCGGCTCAGACAGTGTTTACCCAAACGAAGAATTACCTCTTGTGGTGGCAATGGAAGGTGTATCGAAGCATGTTGATGATATGGAGGTACAGAAACCCGATGGCACAAGAACAGCATTGGAGGTATCTGGATCGCCTGTACAAGACGAGAACGGTCATATCTGGGCAAGCCTTGTCAGTTTCCAGGATATCACAAAACGAAAAAAAACAGAAAAAGCACTGCTCGAAACCAATGCGTACCTCGAAAACCTGATCAATTATGCCAATGCGCCCATTATCGTTTGGGATCCGCAATTTCGTATCACACGGTTTAACCATGCGTTCGAATTCCTAACCGGGCGAACCGAAGCAGAAGTTCTTGGCCAATCGCTGGACATTCTGTTTCCTCCTGAATTAGGGGAAGATTCGATGGCATTGATCCAAAAAACTCTGACAGGCGAGCACTGGGAATCCGTTGAGATACAAATTCTGAATGTCGACGGTTCAATTTGGACCCTGTTATGGAATTCAGCCACCTTGTTTGCAGCCGACGGCACAACACCTATGGCCACCATTGCGCAGGGGCACGATATCACCCGTCGTTTGCTTTCGGAAGCGGAACTGCATGAACGGGAAGTTCAGTATTATCAATTGGCCAACTCGGGAAGAGCATTGATCTGGAGAGCCGGAACCGATAAATTGTGCTATTATTTCAACAAAATCTGGTTAGATTTTACGGGCCGCACATTGGAACAGGAAATGGGCAATGGCTGGGCCGAAGGTGTTCATCCGGATGATTTAGACCGCTGCCTCGATATATATATTACTTCGTTTGATAAGCGCGAAGCATTCGAAATGGAATACCGGCTGCGCCATTTTAGCGGCGAATATAAGTGGCTGCTCGATATTGGCACACCGAATTTCGATAGTACTGGTGAATTTGTTGGCTACATCGGCCATTGCTTCGACATCAGCGATCGCAAACAGGCCGAACAGGAAATCATACTTAAAAACGAACAACTGGTTCTTTTAAGTGATGAAAAAGACAAGTTCTTCTCCATAATCGCCCATGACCTGCGCAGTCCCTTTAACGGCTTTTTGGGATTAACAAAAATAATGGTGGAACAAATAAGCAACATGAGCACCAGCGAGCTAAAAGAGTTATTAGTGAGTTTGGAAAGTTCAGCGACCAACCTGTATAGTCTTCTCGAAAACCTTTTGGAGTGGGCCCAAATGCAACGTGGAATGGTTCCTTACGATCCCGAAGAAATTCAATTGCAACAGATTGCCGACGAATGCATTGGGTTGATGATGGAACCCGCCAGAAAAAAAGGCATTCACATCGTTTCCAATATTCCGAAAGACTTCAAGGTGATGGTTGATGTCAAAATGATTCAAACCGTGATCCGGAATTTCATTTCAAATGCAGTGAAATTCACAAAGAAAGACGGTAAAATAAGTATTTCGGCCAAAGCCCTGAACGATGGAATGGCTGAAATTTCAGTCAGGGATACTGGTATAGGCATGAGTAAAAACCTGCTCGACAACCTGTTTAACTTTACTCAAAAGACAAACCGCCCAGGAACCGAAGGCGAGTCGAGCAACGGACTTGGCCTGTTGCTCTGCAATGAATTCGTGGCTAAACACGGTGGCCAAATCTGTGTGGAAAGCGAAGAAGGAATAGGCTCTGTATTTTATTTTACCATTCCATTCCAGGGTTTAATAATCAATGAATCACTTAGTGAACAAGCCGTTCAACCCACTGCCAAAGTAATTCAGGAAAAACGACTAAAAATATTGATCGCCGAGGACGACGATATTTCTCAAATGCTGCTGGAAAAAACAGTTGAGAAGTTCAGCAACGGAATTTTGAAAGCAGGAACTGGAATCGAAGCGGTTGAAGTTTGCCGCGAAAATCCGGATATCGATTTAATTCTGATGGATATTCATATGCCTGAGATGAATGGATATGAAGCAACCAGGGAAATTAGGAAATTCAATTCAAGTGTGATTATTTTTGCCCAAACGGCCTATGCCTCGGCAGAAGACAGAAACCAGGCGACGCAGGCCGGATGCACCAATTACCTGACCAAACCTATTATGAGAGATAAATTAACCGAATTAATCCATCAGTATTTTGATATTTAAGCAATAAGAATAAATTGATGTCGTATTTTAAAAATTGAGGATTTCCAAAAAGCAGCAAAACAAAATAGGCCACTAAATCTTCAAAACACCAAGATACACCAAAGGCACCGGTCAAATCCAATCATTTTGGTGAACTTTGGCGACTTGGAGATTTGGTGGCAGAAATGATTTTAAAGCATCAGATTTTAAGAATAGAAATACGACATTTTATATTTTCTATTACTTAATACTGAAAAGCTTGGCTTACAAGCTGGAGGAGACCAGATTCCGTCACCAGAGTAGAAAACGGGAATGAACAGAGTTCCAGAATGGGTGGTGTGGAATTTGTCAATCAGGCTGTTTACCTTTTTTTTCTTACCTTGCTGCCTCGTACATCAGGCTGGCTTCATATCTTCGATGCTCCTCCCCCTTTCTGTGAGCAAAGAAGTATGTAAAAATACAGAAGTGAGGGGTGAGTAGTATTTGAAGTGAGCAGATTTTTTGTTTTTTTACACAAGCCAAAGGATTCGTCATTGAACAGCGGATCCTTTATTTTATCTATAAATTAACGATGAATAAGCCTAATAGCACATCATCTGATTCTTCTGCCTTTCGTCAACAAGCAGAAGAGTTGCTGAAGACCAGGAAGCAAAAAACAGTTTTGCCGAATTCTAAAGCTGAAATACTGAAACTCATCTTCGAGTTGGAAGTGAGTCAGATAGAACTTGAACTACAGAACGAAGAACTTGTCCGGACAAAAAGTTACGGCGATGATATCAATAAATCCTTATTTCAGGACAATCATTCCATCATATTGTATATTGATGCGGAAACAGGTGATATCAAAAAGGCGAATGCGGCTGCCTGTCTTTACTATGGCTGGTCAAATGCGGATCTGTGCAAAAAAAACATATCCGAAATCAATACCCTTTCGCAGGCTGAAGTAGTCATCGAAATGCAAAAGGCAAAAGAAGAAAAGCGAAATCATTTCTTTTTCAAACACCGCCTGGCTAATGGCGAAATCCGGGATGTTGAAGTGTATTCGGGGCCGGTTCATCTGAACAATTCCATTTTGTTGTATTCCTTTATTCACGACATTACTGAACGCAAACGGACTGAAGAAGTTCTGAGCGCAAGTGAACTGAAATACCGTAAAATCTTCGAAAGCGTACAGGATATTTATTACGAGACAAGAACTGACGGAACCATCATTGATTTGAGTCCTTCCATCGAACAAATCTCTAAAGGGCAATATAAGCGAGAAGATTTGATTGGCAAGTCGATTCTTGGAATCTATGCCAATCCTGACGACCGGAATATCTATATTTCAAAATTGTTCAAACTTGGAAACATTACCGATTATGAATTGTCATTTCAAAACAAGGACGGTTCAATAGTTCCTGTTGCTGTTTCATCGCGTCTGTTTTTCGATGCCGATGGAAATCCGGCAACCATTTCCGGAAGTATGCGCGATATTACTGAACGGAAACAAACCGAGTTGGTTTTAAAGCAAAGCAATCAAAAATGGGAAGCTATTATTGGGGCTTCACCAGATGGAATTGGAATCGTATCGTTAGAAGGAAAACTGCAGCTGGCATCGGATAAATTAGCGACCATGTATGGCTATTCCATCCTGGAAAAAGAGCTTTTTATTGGAAAATCAGTATTCGAATTTATCGATTCGACTGATCATGAAAAACTGATCGGCAACATTCGTAATTTGCTCAATAACGAGTTTAACCAAACTTTTTCAGAATATTTGTCTGTACGGAAAGACGGCAGCAAATTTTATACCGAGTTGAATTCCAGTATTTTGTATGACAATATTGGCAATCCTGAAAGCATTATGTACGTTCAGCGCGACATCTCAAGCCGGAAAATGGCAGAGGAATCTATGCGTGAAAGTGAAGAAAAGTACCGCAATATATTTGTCAACGCTCAGGAAGGAATTTTTCAAACCAATGTAGATGGATCCTATCGTTCGGTAAATCCGGCTCTGGCAAAAATTTACGGATTTGAATCTTCTGAGGAATTGATGAACAATCGGTCTGATATTTCAAAAGATTCCTATTTAGATCCCAACGAACGTGAGAATTTTTTGAGATTGATGAAAGATCAGGGGTTTGTTAAAGGGTATGAATACGAAGTAAAACGTAAGGATGGGAGCAGCATTTGGTTATTTGAAGATGCTAAAGCAATCAAGGATAAAAATGGTGATATTCAGTATTTCGAAGGATTCGTGGTTGATATCACCGAACGCAAACTGGCAGAGAATGCCTTGAATGATAAAAAAAATCTCCTCACCAACCTGATTATCAATTTACAGGAAGGCATTTTGCTTGAAGACGCAAACCGTAAAATTGTATTGACCAACCAGCTGTTCTGCGATATGTTTGGCATACCTGCTCCACCGGAAGTGATGGTAGGTGCCGATTGTTCCGGATCGGCTGAAGACAGTAAATTCTTCTTTAAGAATCCCGTCAAATTCATTACAGATATCAATTTAGTTCTCGAGGAAAGAAAGGCAGTTTATAATGACGAACTCGAACTGGCCGATGGACGGTATTTCGAACGGGATTATATTCCTACCTACCTCGACAATCAGTACAGCGGTCATTTATGGAAATACAGGGATATCAGCAATCGCCGACAGTCAGAAGAAGGATTTAAAAAGATATCGCAGGCTGTTGAACAAAGCCCCATCGTAAATTATATCACTGACCTGAAAGGTGCGATTGAATACGTAAATCCTAAATTGCTGGAATTAACCGGCTATTCCAGGGAAGAACTGATTGGAAATAATCCAAGGATTTTCAGTTCCGGTGAAACATCAAGCGAAGATTATGCGAAAATCTATCAAACCATCAGTTCAGGTTTGGAGTGGAAGGGTGAGTTTCATAACCGGCGGAAAAACGGAACATTGTTTTGGGTTTCAGCCCTGATCTCTCCGGTTACCGATTCGAAAGGAAAAATCACACATTTTCTGGCGGTTGAAGAAGACATTACCGAACGCAAAGAAAAAGATAAAGAAATACAAAAGCTCTCGCATGCCCTGGAGCAAAGTCCTGTCATCATTATCATGACCGACCTGAATGGCAATTTCGAATACGTAAATCCTGCATTCCATGCCATTACAGGATACAGGCCCGATGAAATTGCCGGGAAAAGTACCCGGATCCTGAAATCAGGGGAAACCGATGATGAAGTTTATCAGGATATGTGGGAAACCATCAGCGCAGGGAACGACTGGTATGGCGAATGGTTGAATAAAAAGAAAAGCGGTGAGTCCTATTGGGTGAATGTTTCGGTTACACCATTTCGCGATGACAAGGGAAATATAACCAATTACTTAGCCGTGGAACAGGATATTTCCACCCGGAAACTTGCAGAAAAGGAAATCCAGGACCTCAATGTAAATCTGGAATTAAAAATAGCTGAAAGAACCTTTGAACTCGCTCAGACCAATGAAAATCTGCTGACCGAAATTGACGAACGAAAACGTGTATCAGAAGCACTTAGCGACAGCGAAAGCAATTACCGGTCGGTAGTCGAAAATGTGAATGAAGTTATTTTCCGGACTGATGCCGATGGATTGTGGCTGTTCCTGAACAAATCCTGGACCGAAGTCACCGGCTTCACTGTTGCCGAATCACTGGGCCAATTGTTTGTTAATTACGTTCATCCCGACGACAGGGCACGAAACTGGGAATTATTTGAACCGCTCATTAAACGCGAAAAAGAATATTGCCGGCACCAGGTCCGGTATTTAACCAAAGATGGCGGATTCAGGTGGGTTGAAGTTTTTGCCCGTTTGGGCCTCAACGAACAAAATGAAATCACCGGCACATTTGGCACACTTCAGGATATCACCGAACGCCGGGAGGCCGAGGCTGCTCTTGCGATCGAAAAACAGCGGCTCGCCTCGATTATCGAAGGCACCCATGTTGGTACCTGGG
>JBAWZG010000211.1:0-7330 GCA_037143155.1 Bacteroidia bacterium | reverse complement strand
AATTCAGATAATAGCTCCACTTGAGAATTGTCAAGGTTGACTTTTTGCTTGGCAAACTTTCCAACTGAACGTGGCTCCAGTATCCGGATAAAATGAGCGCCAAGGTTTTTAGCAAGAGTCGAATATTTCATCAGGTTTTCTTCAGTCACAAATTCGAGCGTAGCACACAGCGAAAGACTAACCATAATTCCGGCATCCAAACAATTCCGCACAGCGTCGGTTACCATACCGAAACTTTTTTCATTGTTCCTGAATTTGTTGTGCAACTTCAGATCCCAATGGTCGAGACTTATGTTTGCGCCTGTCAGACCGACTTTTTTTAGCACTGAAGCTTTTTCTCGGGTAAGACCGAACCCGGAAGTCAGAAGCCAGCAATCCATGGTGGATGTGGCTTCCCTGACAAGTTCCACCAAATCGTTGAACCTTGCCAATGGTTCGCCGCCACTAAACTGGATATGTCTTAATCCATTGGCTTTAAAAATTGCAAGAATATTTCTCAAGTCCTTAAGTTCTAATTTGTCGGTTTGGGCAATATTGTCCCATTCATAGCAATGCTCACAAGATAACGGACAACGGTTCGTAATTCCCCAGATGAGTGTTTGAAGTTGAGGTGGTTTATCGAATCCATTAATTTTTGTTTGCCCGTTTCTGAGAAACTCACTATGTATAAGGCTTTTTAAGTTTTCTGAAGGATAACCGGAGTAATCCGCATTCCAGAAAAATTGTTTGCCAAATTTGATGTATTTGGAAATGTCATTACTACCATGTGTCAGGTTGTGAAGATCGCGCAACCTTTTCATTTCTGAAATAGCTACAAAAGGATTGCGAAACATTTTCAAAGCTTCAATAATAATAAACAGTTGAACTCTTTTTCGGATAAACCGGGTTCTCCATCCGGTGATTAGTTTCACGGTAGTTAGCATGGTTCAGAAATAATAAAATATTGAAAACAGTTCAGATTTTTATGGTTGAGATACCAATTGTCCCATTCTCTTCATTCGCTCGTTGATGAATTGGTTAAAATGTCCGGGTTGCCTGAATGCTTTCAGATTCTCGAGATTAGGCTTGCCAACCGGATTGCGGATTACCTCGTACCAACCTTTGCTGTGAAGGATTATCGTCCGGTTCTGGCTGGTCATTTCAGGCAGATCGAATGTTACCACTGCCTGATTGGTCGTAATCGGCTGGGTATAATATTTCGAGTCGTCTTTGGAAAGCAATCCGGCCACATTTTTTTGTTCCTCTGTTATAGCATTTTTCAATGGAATGGTGTAGGATTTTACCTTACTGTCAGGCGAGTAGTCAACTGCGGCATAGTCAATCTCCCACAAAAAGTTGCCAAATTCCAGTTTCATCTTTAACGGATCAGACTCATTTCCTTTCAACGGAACCGAAAGTACATCATCTTTAAATTTCATTGGTCCGGCAACATTGTAGTAATCTGCAAATTCCCAATGACCGTCACGTTCAACATAAAGTGAAAGTGGTATTCCCTGATTTAAACTCCATTGATGCATTTCGGTAACGGATGCATTTTTTTGTTTTTTCATAAATCCGTTATAGGCAGAACCAAACATATCGTGAAATTGCCCCATCATATAATCGAGAACGATCGAATTCTTAGCATGGATGGCTAATTTGGCAGTTTTTGCATCACCCTGACTTGGAAATTCCATGATCACACCATCTTTCAGCGGAAGTTCCTCGCCGGATGAATTGCTCTGGTAAAACAAATTGTCTTTCGAAGAAACCAAATCAGTAACATTTTCGCCCGCAAAATTGGTGGCCAAAGTAGGAGCAAATGCTTTGCCGATGGTGGATGCATTACCATATTTATCTATCAATATACCGGTATTTTCAGGATGATCAAAAACCAAAAGCTGCAACAGGTTGGTGTGCTGAATTTCGCGAACTTCGTTGGTAATCTTCAAGGTGTATGTATGCTGGCCAGGGTAAGTTGGCAGTTTAAGGTAATCGTTTCGCTCAAGTGGCTGGTGAATGCTACCACTGAATATTTCGCCAGCAAACTGGTAGTTTTCGCCATCCCAGGTATATATAAATGGACACGATTCTTTAAAAATCAATACAATAATTATCAATATTACATAAGCAGATGCTAAAATACCCAAAGCGCCTAAAAAATACGAACCCACGGTTGTTGCTGTATCTTTGTCATAGACCTCAATTTTAATGATTGATTTCACAGGAATTGAAACCTGTTTATTACCCAGTTCGGCAAATTCATCAAGATACAGGTGTACCTCATTGAGCAGGTACCGTTGGTTTTGAGATGGCCGCGTTAGGTACCGGTTTGGTTTACTTGGTTTAACTGGTTTGAAAGTTGGAGGCATTTGATATTCATTTATCCTGCCAGTTATCGTATTATTTTTAACCTGAATGTCGGTTAACACCCATTTTTTTTGATTGAAGTGAACGATAATTGTTTTTCCGTTATCGTTCATTGCGGCAATTGTTTCTGAAGCCGGACGGGTTGATGACGTAACTTTAAAATAATTAGCGCAACCAAAGGTTAAATTCATTATTGCAAAAACGAGTAAAACAGCGGTCCATTTAACGACCATTTTTTTCTGAACAAAATGCCTTTGTGAAATTTTTGACCGGAATGATTCGTAATTACTTAGAATTGATTTCATAATAAATTGGATTAAAAATTAAACATGATTTCGCAACGGATCACTGTAGTGCTGGAAGAAGGATTAAAATGGAGGGGTACATCAAAACCAAAATTGATAGCCAGATTTTCAGTGATATTATAAAAGCCGAAAAAGCTTATTAGCATCCCGGTCGCTTTTGCATCCTTAGTCAGATAAGAGTCATAAGAGCCAAAAACATAATGAAGTCCTGTTCCAATTCGAAATGTTCTGGGTGGAAAAAAATAATAGTTCATTCCGATGCGGGTACTCCATTTTAGAATCCGTCCAATGTTAAATGATCCGTAATAACCATCATAAGACCATGGCTCCAGGTTCTTTGAGAAAGCCAATTTAAAACCCAACCTGGTTTTCCCAGGTAAGTATTCATAAGAAAAGAGTAGATTCTTGTAGAACAAGTATCCTGACAAATCGGCACCAAGTAAATGATGCCTGTAATTTAAATTCTCGTTATTGTTGCCGGAAATTACTGAAACAGGTTTTTTGAAAAATGTTTCCTTTTCTCCATTCTCGTAAATAATGCTGTCAACAACAGACAGATTGATATTGTAAATTATATTTTCCGCTGGTTCATGGAGCTTGTAAGAGAGGCTTTTGTCAGTAATGTTCAGGATTTTGGCTTTAATTATTTCGCCGTTTTTCCTGTATATCAGGTCTTGAGCTGAAATTTGAAGTGAAATAAAAAGCAAAATAGCTGAAAGGAAAATTTGTTTCAATTTCATGGCATTCCGATTATTAAATGAAACAATCTTTTGTCATTCAAAAGTTACTGAATTATTCTGAAAATCTTGTTGTTATCAGAAAATATATTTGGGTATTGTATCAGATTTGAATTAAAAAGTCTACCGTAAATTGTCAATTGCTTTTTTGTTGGTGGGAAATTGATAAATCATGTTTAATATTGCGGAAACACGACCAATGGACCAACCGGTTTCAAGGAATTGGATTCAACACATTGGCTAAATGTCAAAACAGATTTAAACCAAATACTTAAGTTTATGAAAAATACATTTTTAATATTGATCCTGATTTTCTTTACGATGAGTTTGAAAGCACAATTTCAGAAGGCAACTGCCCCGGTTGCCGACAAAAAAGAACATTTCCGTGAGATTCACGGTGATAAAGTCCTTGATCCGTATTACTGGATGTATGACTATTTTGGTAAAGGACCCGACAGTAGCAAAGTGGTTGATTACCTGAAAGCTGAAAATACCTATTTGGATAATGAGATGGCTGGTACCAAGCAGTTTCAGACTGATTTGTTTACTGAAATGAAAGCCAGGATAAAAGAGAAAGACGAAAGTGTTCCGGTATTTAAGAATGGCTACTTCTACTACGTCCGCACCGAAGATGGCAAACAATACTACAAATACTGCCGGAAGAAAGGAACCCTGGAAGCCAAAGAAGAAATTTTACTCGATGTGGACCAGTTGGCTGAAGGACATGCCTATTTTGATGCTTCGGGATTTGAAGTCAGTGAAGACAACAAACTTTTAGCTTTTGGTGTCGATCTGGTGAGCAGAAGACAATACACCATTCACATAAAAAACCTTGAAACAGGTGAAGTTCTGAATGATGCCATTTTGGATACGGAAGGTGATCCTTGCTGGGCAAACGACAATCAGACCATTTTTTATACCTCTAAGAATCCGGTAACGCTTTTATCCGAAAAAATTCTGCGCCATAAATTGGGTACTGATCCGATAAAAGATGTTTTGGTTTATGAGGAAAAAGACAAGAGCAATTACATTCATGTCGTAAAGAGTAAGAATAATAAATGCATTTTCGTAGTATCGGAGGCTACCATGTCTTCGGAATACCGGATGATCGATGCTTCAAAACCAAATGATTCGTTTCAGGTTTTTCAGTCCCGGATGAAAGATGTTTTGTACAGCGTAATTCCGCTTTCCGATAAATTCCTGATATTGACCAATAAAGATAAGGCAAAGAACTTTAAACTGATGGAATGTTCATTAGAAAAGACTCAGTCTGCCACCTGGAAAGAATTGATTCCCGTCAGGAATGACGTTTTACTTCAGGGCGTTGAGGAATTCAAGGACTTTATTGTTATCAACGAGCGCAAAGATGGACTGGTGAAATTACGAATCAGGAATTTGAAGGACAACAGTGAACATTACATCGATTTTGGAGAACCAACCTATTCTGCCAATTTTGGTGCCAATCCTGAATATAAAAGCAGCATCCTTCGATACGGCTATACTTCGCTCACTACGCCATCTTCAACTTACGATTATGACATGGCTACTAAGGTCAAAACCTTAAAAAAACAAATGGTGGTTCTTGGAGGCTACAATCCTACCGATTATGTTTCTGAACGATTATATGCCACAGCTACCGACGGAACAAAAGTTCCTATTTCGCTGGTGTACAAAAAGGGATTCAAAAAAGATGGATCAGCGCCCTTGTTACTATACGGTTATGGTAGTTATGGCGCTACCATGGATGCCAGTTTCAGCAGTACCCGTTTGAGTATACTAAACCGGGGATTTGCATTTGCCATTGCCCACATCCGTGGCGGACAGGAAATGGGCCGCCAGTGGTATCTCGACGGAAAACTGATGAAAAAGAAAAACACTTTCACCGACTTTATCGATTGCGGTAAGTATCTAATCACTCAGAATTATACCTCAAAGAACCATTTGTATGGCATGGGTGGAAGTGCCGGAGGCCTGCTGATGGGCGCAGTTGCCAACATGGCTCCTGATTTATGGCATGGAATCATTGCACAGGTTCCATTTGTCGACGTGGTAAATACCATGCTTGATGAAAGTATTCCGCTAACCACCAACGAATTTGATGAATGGGGAAATCCAAAGGAAAAGGAAGCCTATTTTTACATGAAAAGTTACGCTCCATATGAAAATGTGGAAAAGAAAAATTACCCGAATATTCTTGTCACTACCGGCTTGCATGACAGTCAGGTACAATATTTCGAACCAGCCAAATGGGTTGCCAAACTTCGGGATATGAAAACCGATCAGAATACCATTCTGCTGCACACCAACATGGATTTTGGGCATGGTGGTGCAAGCGGACGATTTGATTACCTGAAAGATATTGCCTTGAATTTTGCTTTCCTGTTTACGCTGGAAGGGATTTCGATATAATGAATCAAAGATTAGGTTCTTAGTGGTTATTGATTCACTATGAATTATGACAGGTAATTCTTATCTTTGTGAAAAGTTTATTGATATGAAGATGAATAAATTAGTGTTGAATGACCTGAGCAATTTGCTAAAATCCAGGTTTCCTGAGAACCTGAAAGATGTTGTGCTTTTTGGGTCCCGGATTCATGGAAATCCACGAGAGAATTCTGACTATGATTTTTTAATTATCCTGAAGCAAAAGGTGGATTGGCAAACCGAGCGTGAAATATCCGACATTTGCTATGAAATTGATTTAAAATATAATATCATAACGGATACTCAAATCATGAGTGAATCTGAATTCTCGACCTTGCGCGGAAAACAACCAATTTTTGTTAATGCTTTATCCAATGGTTTACACGCATGATCGCCAATAACGATAGAGATGCAATAATTGAATATCGCATTAAACAAGCGATTGAAACCATTGAACTGTCGAAATTTCTTTTGTCGAGCGGTAAGTTAGCCATTTCAGTGAACCGTATTTATTATGGAATATACTATGCTCTTTCAGCTTTGGCATTGAAAAATAGCTTTGAAACTTCGAAGCATAGTCATTTGATCGGCTGGTTTAATAAGGAATTTATTGCGAACAGTAAGGTTGATCCAAAATACGGAAAAATCTTGCGCAATGCCTATCAAAACAGGACAAAGGGCGATTATGATGCTTTTGTGAATTTTTCGACCAACGAGGTTGAATCAATGCTGAATGAAATGGTGGATTTTATCAATGAAATACATAATCTGCTGAACGTATAACCAATTGATCCGATGACGTCAAAAATCACCTAATCAGTTTCATTACTATTTTATTACAGCATCCCACAAAACCTCCACCGGATGTAGCACTTTCCGACCGGTTCCATCTTCAATGTGGTGTCGGCATGAAGTTCCGGGAGCAGCAATAATTTCTTCCGGAATAGATTTTCTTACCGCCGGAAATAAATCCAATTCACCGATTTGCATACTCAGTTCAAAGTGCTCCTTTTCGTAGCCAAACGATCCGGCCATTCCGCAGCATCCGCTTTTAATTTCCTGAACGGTATAATTGCCAGGTAATTCGAGCATTTTTCGGGTAGGTAGGGTAGAAGCGACCGCTTTTTGCTGACAATGACCATGAAGCCGGATGGTTTTCGATTCGTTGGTAAATTGCTCCGGTTTGATGTGTCCCTTTTCCATTTCCAAAACAAAGAATTCTTCCAGCATCAGCGAATTTTTTGCCAGGTTTCGGGCTTTTTCCTGAAGGTCGGAATCAACCAATTCAGGATATTCGTCCCTAAAGGTCAATATGGTCGATGGCTCAATTCCGATCAGAGGCATTTCTTCGGAAATAATTCCGGAGAGCTCGCTGACGTTGAAAGCCGCAATCTGTTTGGCTTTCCGTAGCAATCCTTTGGAAAGATAGGTTCGGCCGCTTTCAAGATGTTTCGGGATTTCCACTTCGTAACCCAGCTTATTCAACAGCAAAATGGTTTTGATTCCAATATGACT
>JBAWZG010000210.1:0-7357 GCA_037143155.1 Bacteroidia bacterium | reverse complement strand
GAAACTTTCCGTTGTTTATCCTGATGTTTTTTACCGGATCGATGATGCCATTGCCACGCCACGAAGTGTTTGCCGGATTTGCTTTGAACGACCTGCTGCCACCGACCCATGCGGTAATTGCCATGAATAAGATTTTTACCTATGGATCTTCATTTAAGGATATTTCCTATGAAATTATCATGATTTCCATTTTAACCGTGGTCTATTTCCTGATAGGCATCGCTCTGTTCCGGAAAAAACATTTAAAATGCGAATAGTAATTTCAAGTCGGTGAATATTTTTGGAACCTTATTTTTATCCTGAAAATCAAAACTCCACTGTCAGAATCCCAATTCATCGCTTATTTCCTGCATGGCAATCAGCGATAATTCCGCGAAATCCTGAATCGGAATTCCGATCAATTCACATTCCAGAATATTTTCGCGTTTGACCGAAGCAGCAAAGGCTTTTTCTTTCATCCGTTTGGTGATTGATTTGGTTTTCACTGGGGCAAGCTTTTTATCGGGATATACCAAAGCGGTAGCCATAATTAGCCCGGTAATCGTCTCGCCGGCAGCCAGTGCATGCTGAAAAACGGTAGTCCGTTCTTTTCCAGTCGCGACTTCGTTGTGCATCACAATGGCATCAATTGCTTCCGGAGAAAGCAGCCCTTCCAGCATACCGGCTGCATGCGGTCCATGCCGATATGGATCGGCGTTGGTAATTTCCACGTCGATGTCGTGGAGCAATCCGGCTAATCCCCATTCATCCTGATCTTTATCCAGTTTCAGGGCAACGGCACGCAAAACCGCTTCGCTGGCCAAACAATGTTTGATCATATTTGCATTTTGAATGTTATCATTCAAAAGATTCAGTGCATTTTCACGCGAAATCATTGGAGTAATTTTATTTTTGCAAATGCAAAATAACAAAAACAATCCAGAATACGATGCCAATCGAAATTGAACGCAAATTTTTAGTCGATCATACCCGCTGGACTCCGACGAATGAAGGTACAAAAATAATTCAGGCTTACCTGAGCCTTTATCCGAGCCCGACTGTCCGGATCAGGATAGCCGGAGAACAAGGATTTTTAACCATCAAAGGTCGTTCTGATACGATTTCGCGTCCCGAATTTGAATACGAAGTGCCTCTGAATGAAGCCCGTGAAATGTTGAATCTGGCGATTTCGTATCCGGTGGAAAAAACGCGGTATGAAGTGATGCACGAAGGATTTCTCTGGGAAGTTGATGTGTTTTCAGGAAAAAATTCAGGATTGATTATCGCAGAGATCGAATTGGAATCGGAAGATCAGGAATTTCAATCTCCTGAATGGCTTTTGGATGAAGTATCATCCGACGGAAGATATTATAATTCATACCTTTCGGGATGTCCTTTTTCTGAATGGTGAAACAGCATGGCCTGATTTTTGAAAGGCAAAACAACTTTACCGTCAAATCATCGTTTTTAGAAAGCCAATTAGCCAATCAATTATGCAGTATAAAAAACTTTTCACTTTGCTTTTGATCCTGATAAGTATATCAATACTTGCAGAGACCAATCCGAGAAATCCCAAAAATAAAACAAATGCCGAAATTGTTGATTCCATCCGGTTTAGCATTGATTACCTGAAAAAGCATATGGAACCAGCTCATGCATGGCAGGTTGAAAACCCAAATGTTCTGCGAATGGTTACCGGTCTTATTCATTTTGCCGAGGACGAGCGAATCGATAGTATTTTGATCAAACTGAATGATTTTCAGAAAAATCCGGAATTCAAATATCTCAACCGTTCGCCGATGGAAGTTCGAGACTCGCTTCAGATTTCCGGATTCTTTTCGAATATTACAATTCTGGAGAAAATGAAAAAACTCGATCGCGCCATCTGGAATGGCGTGGATTTGAAGACAATTCCTCTTCCAGAAAATCTGGCTTCAACAGCTGAAAATAAAATAAAGCCTATCGAAGAAGGAAACGAAGCAGCTATCATCCGAAGAACCCATATTGTTTTGCCGGATAGTTTAATGAATGTGCTGGCCAATCCTGATTCGCTCAAAAATATTCCGAATGACTTTAGCCGTATCCGGAAACGTAAGGAAGCAAGAACCCAACTTCTCGAACAAGCTCGTCTGCAATACAATAGTAAGGTTAACAAAATGAACCTTGATTCGGCTGCCACAGCATACCGCCACTATGCAGTCAGGGTGTTTTCCGATTCGTTGCAAAAACATTTGTGCGATTCTTTAAAAATTCAAAATCTGCAAATTCTGGTTCATTACAATGATTCAGTTGTCCGCTCGGTAAACGATTCGATTAATCGTTTTGTGCAAACATTGCAGCGTTATGCAGATAATGATTCGGTTCAGGTTTGGATTCACAGTTTAACCGGAAAACCAACCCAGCTTTGGCTGCGAAACAACCGGCGATCGGTCAACCGGATGTACATTAAGAATGTTCAAAACGATTCTTTAAGAGTTCAGTTTATGAATATCGACAAGCATGCCTTGGGGATTGCCATTGAAGATGATGTTTCTTTTACCCGGATCGAACAGAAACAACGACGTGATTTTGTGTTCGATAAATTTACTCCGGAGAAGAAACTGACCAAAATTAAGAAGGCATACGATGTGATTGCTCCCTGGGATTATGGGGGTAATGGAAATTTAGGTTTTTCTCAAACCTACCTGAACAACTGGAAGGCCGGAGGAAATTCAGCCTTTGCATTTCTAATCGTCCTGAAAGGTTATGCCAATTATACCAACTCAAAGTTGAAATGGGAAAACAGTGGTGAAGTCAGGAATGGATGGATCAGGCAAGGTGGCAATCTGGATCAGACTCAGAAGAATGATGATAAATTTGAATTAATCTCCAGACTTGGTTTCGTGGCATACAAAAACTGGTATTACAGCACTGAAATCGATTTTCAGACTCAGTTCTTCAACGGATATAATTATCCGGATAAAACCAAGCTGATATCCACAATTATGTCGCCTGCAAAAACCATGTTTAAACTGGGGCTTGATTATAAGCCTAACAATAATTTCTCGCTTTTTCTTTCACCGTTTACAGCCAAATATGTATTTGTCAGCGATACTGCCCGGGTTGACCAAACCCGGTTTGGAGTCTCAGCAAACAGTCAAAGTTATTGGGAGCCCGGTTTAAATACCGATCTTCGATACAAGATTGAATTTAATCCGCGAATTAGTTTTGAAACGAAATACAAGATGTTCATCAATTACATGGATCCTTTCAAAAAGGTGGATGTAAACTGGGAAAATAACTTTGTCGCTCATTTAACTGATCGGATTAACCTGACATTGAATCTTTATTGGCTTTACGATTCGAATGTAACTTTCCCTACCGGGAAAACCGGAAGCGATGGTAAAGAAATTTATGAGCCCAAATTACAAACCAAAGAGCTGATGACCATTGGTTTTGCGTATAAACTAACCCGTCATGTGTACGCCCGGAAGAAGCTGAATTGAAAAATTGAATGACTAAATTAATGTATATTTAACCACACAAAACCAGAGCAATGAAAACTTATAAAAAATACTTCAAGATAACTGCAGCTCCTGCTGATGTTTATAATGCCTTGACAAACAAGAATATGCTCGAAATCTGGACAGGCGAGGATGCCATGATGGAAGCGGTCGCAGGGACTGAGTTTTCGCTCTGGGAAGAAAGCATCTGTGGCATTAATCTCGAATTCGAACAAGACCATAAAATCGTTCAGGAATGGTTTTTTGGCGAAGAGGATGAGGATAAAAAGTCCATAGTAACCATCAAGCTTCATCCGGATAAGAAAGGCACCATCATGGAAGTTGTACAAACCAATATTCCGGACGAAGCATACCGAAACATTGCTGAAGGCTGGGAAGAAGATTATTTCAATGGATTAAACGAGCTGTTCGAGGAATAATCTAATAGTTTTTTGACTGAAAGGTACCCGCTATTTTGGGCATCAATTGCCGGGCTTCCTGTGGAAGTATTTCCTCGATACAAATATGTTGTTGCTCATACTGACCGGTCATAACTTGATCTCATCGGTTCTGTGCGTATAAAGTGCTTCCCTCAAATTAACCGTAATTGTAATCAGCGAATGGAAAAAAAGCTTGGTGAATCTTTTACTCCGAATTCATAAAGAATATTTAATCCTGTTGATTCGCATTTTGTCAGCAATTATATTGTGCTATATTTGATTTCCCGAAAATGCTTCTCCTGATTCCGGAATAAATTTCCCGGAGGTTATTCATTCACCAATAAGTTCAGTATATGAAGAATATTATCTTTCTGGTTGTTTTCTTGTTTCTGGCGCATCAGTCAGATGCTCAGTTCAGCAAATTCTTTGAGGAGAAAACTTTGAGGCTCGATTATTATCATTGCGGAAACGCAGAAGCTGAACAATATTTTTTCGATGAACTGATTCAGGAGCAGTTTTGGGCCGGATCGCAGACATACCTCATCGACTCCCTTGGTTATGGAAATCAACGGATGGAAGTTCATGTTGCAGATACAGGTGAACTGATCTATTCACGGGGCTTTTCTACACTTTTTGGTGAATGGCAGACCACTCCGGAAGCCAAACAAACCGCTTGCTGTTATCCTGAATCGTTGATGATGCCTTTCCCAAGGGAAAAGGTAGTTGTTTTGATACTAAGCTTAAACCGAAAGGGAATTTTTGAAAAGAAATTTGAATATACAGTCGATCCAAAAGGCTATTTTATTAAAAATGAGCATGAAAAACTTCCGGTTTTTGATGTCATAAATTCGGGTATTCCGGCAAAAACCGTTGATATTGTGCTTCTTCCAGAAGGATATACAAAAAATCAGGAAAAACTTTTCAAAGATGATTGCCAAAAATTCGCCAGTGAATTTTTCAGGTATTCGCCTTATTCCGAAAACAAAAATAAATTCAACATTCGTGGAGTCTGGGCACCTTCAAAAGACGAAGGTCCGGATGTGCCAGGCGAAAATAAATGGAAGAAAACCCGACTAAATGCTTCTTATTATACGTTCGATTCTGAACGTTACCTGATGATTAAGGATTATCAGGGTGTTCGTGATGTGGCCGGAAATGCTCCTTACGATTACATCTACATTCTGGCCAATACCGAAAAATATGGCGGCGGTGCCGTTTATAATTTCTACGGAATAAGCGCTGCACATCATATGAACGAATCCGGAAAGATTTACATCCACGAATTTGGTCATTTGTTTGCCGGTCTGGGCGACGAATATGTCGGTGGTGTTGAATATTCAGAATTTTATCCGACGAATCTGGAACCTTGGGAGCCTAACTTAACTACTTTGGTTGGTTTTGATAAGAAATGGAAAAATATGCTGCCCGAAGGAACTGTAATTCCCACACCTGATAAAGGTAAAAGTGCCGATAAACTTGGAGTTTATGAAGGCGGAGGTTATGTTTCGAAAGGTGTTTACCGGCCTTGGCCCAATTGCCTGATGAATAACCTTCATCAAATCGATGTGTTTTGCCCGGTTTGCATCAAATCCATTCAGGAAATGATTGATTTGAATTGCAGGTAAAGCGGTACACCTAATCGAATCAATTACTCTTTCAAAAAGAAACTACCGGCTTTCTACCGGTAGTTCTTTTGTTGGGTACAATCTGATTATTTCTTTTCGTGAATTCCTGAAATAAGAGGAATTTCATCTGCCATCTTCACACGAACAACTCCTTCAAGGAAGAACTCAATCTGATAAAACTGAGCTGCCCGAATTGCTGATATTTCTTTTGATACTTTCCTGAATGTTTTATCCAAAAGTGTATAAAATGATGTATTAATCTCAAGAGAGGCTTTTATCAGTTGAGTCGATCTTTCAGGGGAAAGGTTCTGGTAATTGTCGGCATAGTCCAAAACATTGGCTGCACGTTTTTTTGCGATTTCCCTTAGGGAAATTTCATATTCATCGTAAATTTTCCAGAACTTGGCTGATTCGGCCTCTGTAAGCTTCATATGATCAGAAACAAGTTGTTGTTTACTTATTCCGTATATGCTTTGAAGTAATGCTGATTCATCAGTATTGGACTGAGCCATAGAAGTTAAGACAAATATCATGGATACGGTTAGAAGGAAGACTTTTTTCATGACAATAAGGTTTTTTCTTATGAATTAATAGATTATCTGATGACCACAAAAGCATCATTTCTGTTGCCAAAGTTAAGCAATCAAAATTAATACAGAACTCAGTATTCATAAGCTGCGCTGAATCATTTTCAGGAAGAATGTTTTATCATTCCAATTTTCGGAAAACTTCATTGGAGAGCCATTGAAACCCACATATCGATATATCTATGTTTAATATTTTTTTGCATTTCCAATCAAATATTTTTTAATATCTTCGGGCGCTTTGCAAAAACAAATCGGAGGTGTATTTTCTGAACTTTTGATTGGCGAAAGTGATGAGTCTGAATGAACAAAAATCCCAAAATATGTTTGATCTGGAATTAATAAAAAAGAACTATCAGGAATTAAATGCTAAAATAGCGGAAGCCAAAAAGCATTTAAACAGAGCCTTAACTCTGTCAGAAAAAATCCTTTATTCACATTTGGATCCGAATCAGCCGGTACTCGATTTTAAACGGGGAGCCGATTATGTCGATTTTGCTCCCGACCGCGTAGCAATGCAGGATGCCACGGCGCAAATGGCTTTGCTGCAGTTTATGAATTCAGGAAAGAGTAAAACAGCGGTACCTTCAACCGTACATTGCGATCACCTGATTCAGGCCAGCGAAAACGGTTTGACCGACCTAAATGATGCCATTAAAATCAATAAAGAAGTATATGATTTTCTGGAATCAGTTTCAACCAAATACGGAATCGGTTTCTGGAAGCCGGGCGCCGGAATTATCCATCAGGTAGTTCTCGAAAACTATGCATTCCCGGGCGGAATGATGATCGGAACCGATTCGCACACCGTGAATGCCGGAGGTTTGGGCATGGTTGCGATTGGCGTAGGTGGTGCCGATGCCGTAGATGTGATGGCCGGAATGGCCTGGGAACTGAAATTTCCGAAATTAATCGGCGTAAAACTGTCCGGAAAACTGAGCGGCTGGGCTGCTCCAAAAGATATTATTTTGAAAGTTGCCGGAATCCTCACAGTCAAAGGCGGTACCGGTGCGATTGTTGAATATTTCGGCGAAGGTGCACAATCTATTTCATGCACCGGAAAAGGAACAATCTGCAACATGGGCGCCGAAGTTGGTGCAACCACTTCCACTTTCGGTTACGATGAATCGATGGAACGCTACCTGCGTGCTACCGGACGTTCGGCTGTTGCTGATTTGGCCAACGAAGTCAAAGAGCATTTAACTGCCGATCCGGAAGTATATGCCAATCCTGAAAAATATTTCGAT
>JBAWZG010000209.1:0-7422 GCA_037143155.1 Bacteroidia bacterium | reverse complement strand
CCTTATATTCAGGAACACATGCATTTGGTTCATGCCATCCGGACAGGTGAATATGTCAATTACGGCGAAATTACAGCCAATTCAACTTTGACCGCAATTATGGCAAGAACAGCGGCCTATACGGGCAGAAAAGTGACCTGGGAAGAAATTTTTAAATCAGACATGGATCTCGGGCCAAAAGAAATCAAGTTTGGTCCGGTTGACATGCAATTTGATGTTCCAATTCCGGGAACAGCACATAAGGCATAGAAAACCCATAGCCTCCCCCAACCCCTCCGAGGGAGGGGAGCTTGGCACAATACCAGAATTTTGAAATTAAAGTATAAACTAATGATAGCCGATTCATTCTCCCCTCCTGCGGAGGGGTCGGGGGAGGCTGGAGTTTAAAACTAAAACTAAAATGGACAATAAAAGCACACGCAGGAATTTTTTGAGGAACTCGCTTTCCGCAGTTGCAGGAGCGATTGTTTTGCCGAACATCATCCCCTCGTCGGCCATGGGAATGCGCGGAATGATTCCGCCAAGCGACCGTATTGTTATGGGATCAATCGGAGTTGGATCTCAGGGAACCAGCAATATGAAAGACTTCCTTGATTTCAAACAAGTTCAGTACGTTTCCATGTGCGACCTCGATTCAGGACACCTCGAAAAAGCTTCTGCCCTGGTAAATACGAAATATGGAAATAAGGACTGCCGTACCTACAAGGATTATCGCGAATTTCTCGAAAAAGAAAAAGTCGATGCGGTTTGTATTTCAGTTCCTGACCATTGGCACAGCATTGCCTATGTATCTGCCGCCAATAAAAAACTTGCCATTTACGGAGAAAAACCTTTGGCCAGAAGCATTGGCGAAGGTCAGCAAATTGTAAAAGCAGTTAAGAAAAACAATATCGTCTGGCAAACCGGAAGCTGGCAACGGTCGAAAGCTAATTTCCATCAGGCAGCTGAATTGGTTTTTAATGGCCGCATAGGCAAAGTTGATCGTGTTGAAGTTGGATTACCCAATGGAAACAAAGGAATCGGTATGCCACCGGTAATTGCTGTACCTCCGGAACTCGACTGGGAATTCTGGTTAGGCTCGGCACCTAAAGTACCTTATCGCGGCGTTTGTCATTGGAACTGGCGCTGGATCCTGGATTATTCAGGCGGGCAGTTAACCGACTGGGCCGGCCACCACATCGATATTGCCCAATGGGGACTTGGACTCGACCGTACCGGTCCGGTAGAGATATCAGGAGAAGGTGTTTACCCACCTTCCGGAGAATTATACAACGTTCCGACAGAATATGACTTTACATGTAAATACAAAACGGGAGTGACCATGCGCGTGGCAAATGCAGCCCGACTGCCGATGGGCATGGGTGTTACCTGGTATGGCGCAAACGGATGGATCCATGTTGATCGCGGCGATGTACTGACTGCATCAAAACCTGAACTGATTTCGGAAAAATTGGGTGACAATAAAAAAGCACTGTACGAAAGTACCGATCATTGGGGAAATTTTCTGGATTGTGTTCGCAGCAAAAAAGAAACCATTACGCCAGTTGAAGTGGCACATCGTGCCATATCGGTTGGTTTGCTCGGCGAAATTGCCATGACCACCAAACAGACCATCCATTGGGATCCGATTAAGGAAGAGATCGTCAACAATGCTGATGCCAGCAAAATGCTGATGAGATCATTCCGTGCTCCATGGAAAATTCCGGTAATTTAATAGAACCCTAAACACGAATCCTTACTTTTCATCCGAAAAACAGGGATTCTTTCCTAATACCAACTGAGAAATGCCAGCAAAGGAATTTTTTTCCTGAACTGGCATTCTTTTTTCAGCTTTGGTACTTGCTCTTAAATCAGTATCTTTAACGTTCTGTTATGCCTGATAACTAAAAGTCCAGATCCATGTTTTCACTTATAATTCCGGTTTATAACGAAGAAGGCCTGATCGTCGAACTGGCTGACCGCTCGGTAAAAGCTCTTGAGTCGTTCACGACAAACTATGAGATTTTGTTTATAAACGACGGAAGTTCAGATACCACACTCCAAAAACTGATTGAAGTCCGGAAACATCATACCAGAATAAAGATCATCGATTTGTCAAAAAACTTCGGACACCAGGCAGCTTTTACCGCAGGATTGGAACTGGCCATGGGTAATTATGTCGCCATGATGGATGGCGATCTTCAGGATCCACCTGAGTTACTTCCTGAAATGTACCGTATGATCAAAGAGGAAGGTTTTGACATTATGAGCGGAAAACGAATTGGCCGAAAAGGAAACAGGCTGAAAATCACAACCAATCTGTTTCATTTTTTCTTTAAGAAAATCGCCGGAATTGCAGAAATAGAGAATTCAGGCAACTTCTCAATGATGAACCGGGCCGCAGTAAATGCATTGGTTCAGATGAAGGAATCAATCCGATACCTTCCCGGAATGCGTACCTTTATTGGTTTCAAACAAGGTCATATTGAATACGTTCGCGAGGCCCGTCTGGAAGGTGAACCAAAAATGACGCTTGGCAAACTGATTGTTTTAGCAGCCGATGCCATCTTTTCATTTTCGAAGTTTCCGATTAAAGTTTGCCTTTTCTTAGGCACGTTCGGAACCATTATCTTTTTCTTCGCCGGAGTCTATGCGCTGGTCGACAAGATGTTTGGACATTCTTTACTTGGCTGGTCTTCAACTGTTTTAAGCATCTATTTTCTGGGATCTATCCAACTGGTTTTCCTGGGAGTGATGGGCGAATATGTTTACCGGATCTACAAGGAATCGCAAAACCGGCCGATTTACCTCGTGAAGAAATTTTACGATGCTGAACCCGAATGATGAATGATAGAAACCTGAAGATAATTTTCATTTTTCTGGCTGTGGCTATGCTACTTGCGATGCTTTTGATCAGTCGGGATGCAGGAATCTCGGGCGATGAAGAGGTCCATTACAGGCATTCCGAAATGGTTTACAATTATTTCAGCTCGATGGGAAAGGATCAGTCATCGCTCGATACACCCAAAACCCACCTTCAGTATTACGGACAAACATTTGATAATCTGGTCACAGTTCTCATCCACTGGTTTGGCATTGAAGATATCTATGGTTTCAGGCACCTGATGTGCAGCTTTGCGGGCTGGTTAACCATTGTGGCAACTGCCTTGTTTGCCGCTTATTTTGCAGGATACGGAGCCGCCATTCTGGTTTTGTTGCTGTTTGCTGTTTCCCCGGGATTTTTAGGCCATTCGCAAAACAACCTGAAAGACATTCCCTTTGCGCTGGCTTATATTTCGAGTATTTATTTTTCATTGAAACTTGTTTTTTCTGAAAAGAAACCTTCCAATCAAACGATTATTCTGCTGATTTTAAGCATTGCTTTTGCCATCGGAATCCGTGCCGGTGGAATTCTGGTCGTGTTTTATCTTGGCTTTTTCATGCTTCTGAAAACTGTTTTGGATTGGAACGAAAGTAAAGAACTGAATAGGACGCTTCTCAAAAAACAATTTTTGTTATTCTTCGGAATTTCGGTTGCCGGCTATTTGCTTGGTCTGATCACCTGGCCCTACGCTCTGCAAAATCCGATACTGAATCCCTGGAAATCGTACCAGGTAATGACGCATTTTCCGACCACTATCCGACAAATATTTGAAGGTCGGTTCGAATGGTCAGATTTTCATCCCTGGTATTATCTGCCCAAATACATGGCTATTACTATACCATTGGTTGTATTTTCAGGAATAACGGCCTTTCTGCTGAATGGACGAAAAAATTATTCGTCCAATCAACAGATTCAATTGCTGCTTTTGGGATTCACCATTTTGTTTCCACTGATTTTTGTTCTTTTGAAACAATCCAACCTATATGGTTCATGGCGGCATTTTTTGTTTGTTTATCCAGGAATCATTCTAATTTCTGGCTTGGGAATTCATGCATTTCTGGTTCGGTTTAAACAGCGGATCATCCGGATTCCGGCCATTCTGCTGCTCGCAGTTGTGATCCTCCATCCGATCAGGTTTATGGCAGCCAACCATCCGTTTTATTACCTTTACTACAATCAGCTTACCGGCGGATTAAAAGGCGCCTGCGGAAATTACGAAACTGATTACTATTACCATACGATGCGCCAAGGTTCCGAATGGCTTCAGGAATACCTTAAAAACAAACCAGATACCGGCAAGATAGTCGTCGGCGGAAACTTTCCAAGTCAATGGTATTTCAGGAAAAATAACCGGGTAAAATTCGTGTATTTCCCTTACCAAGACCGCAGCAAGTTCGATTGGGATTACGCAATCATTGCCAATTCCTATATTCTGCCTTTTCAGTTGAAAAATAATTTTTGGCCACCGGCAAATACAATTCACACGATTTTTGCCGATGGAGTTCCGGTTTGTACTGTCATTGAACGGCTTACAAAGAATGACTTTCGTGGAATTCAGGAGCTAAAAAGAGGTGATTACATTAAATCTGCGTTGCTTTTTCAAAATGCTTTACAAGTTGATATTCAAAATGAACTGATCTTTTATAAATTTGCCGAGTCTTTATCGAACGCCGGACAGGATGAACAAGCTGAACAGCAGCTCAAAAAATGTCTGGATATCAATCCGGATTACGAACAGGCGCTGGGTTTTTTGGGCGATCTGGCTTTGAAAAAAGGTATTGTGGAGGATGCGGCCAGCTATTACCAAAAGGCCATTCAGTCCAACCGGAAGTATTTCGATGTTTATCCGAAACTGGCTGGAATATATGCTGAAACCAATGTTTTAAAGGCTCGTAAAGTACTTCGGGATTGCCTGAAATTGAATTCGAAGTACAAACCGGCGCTCGAAGCTTTGGCAGAAACATACCGGAAAACGGATTCTGCAATTGCCCGAAAATATGATGAAATAATAGATAAATTAAAATAACTCTTAAAATTGAAACAATGAAAAAATTGATGATGTTGGCCCTTTTTGGCCTCTTGTTTATCGGCGGGATGACCAAATCCTACGCTCAGAGAGATTCAGCAACGGTAGCTGAAGAACCAAAAGATACGATTTCGATCGACAACATGGATCCTAAGTTCTATGAAGAAGAAGCCCCAAAAGAAGCCTCAAACACAATGACCTACGCCATTATTGGTGGTATCGTGGTGATCGGCGGAGGAGCCTTCTACTTCATGAAAAAGAAAAAGAAATAAGGAAACCCCTGAATAATCTGCATAAAAAAAGCTCTCCGTTTCCGGAGAGCTTTTTTTATATGTTCAAGTTTCATCAGGCCGCTTCGGTCAGCCTGGTGGCAAACTATCATTAAAAATGAGATGGAATCTTTTGGACTGGAAGACGGTATGCATTATTCAGGAATAAACTGAAGGAGTTCGTCCAATTCCCGATCAGTAAGGTTTTCTTTTTCAGATTTATCGTAGATGGACAGTAAATAAACAGTGTTAATTGTAACCGCAAAGTTAGTAATAACCCTTCCCCCACCTGATTTGCCTTTTCCTTTAGAAGCGATAGCAATCCGGATTTTGAAACAATGATTACCCAACGCTTTTCCTTGCTCCGGAGTATCTTTGAGCTTTAGTATCAAGGTTAAAAGTTCTTCTTTCAGGGAAGGATATTTCTTGATAAGCCTTTTGGCCTGCCGTTCAAAAACTGCGATTGATTTTACATTAAAGTTCATTCAGAAAGTCTTCAGCGTTTCTGCCCTTCTTTTTACCTGCCTTTATCTGCTTCATTTCTTCAACAGCCTCTTTAATTTCTTCCAACAACAAAGCTTTAGCTTCAGTAATGGGCTTAGCTTTTACATAAGAAATACTTTTCAATACATCCATTAAAGAAGCAGCCTTATTGTCAGGTATGTCTAATAATACTTTCATGATCTATTAAAAAATGTGTTGACAAAAATACTCTATAAAAATGATTTAAAAAAATGAATCCCTTCCAAAACCGATACGATTCATTTGGTCAATAAACTAATTAACAGCGACAACTGGATTATAAAAAAAGCTCTTCGTTTCCGGAGAGCTTTTTTATGGGTTCAAGTTTCATCAGGCCGCTTCTGTCAGGAACAGATAACGGACAATGACCAGTACAAAAAGCAGATACATCATCCAATGTACGTTTTTGGCTTTGCCTGTGATAACCTTCAGCAAGGTATAGAAAATGATACCGGCTGCAACTCCGTTGGCAATGCTGTAAGTAAACGGCATCATGATGATACACATGAAAGCAGGAAAGCCTTCCGTGAAATCTTCAAAATCAATGTCCTTAATTGCTGAAACCATCAACAAACCTACAATGATTAATGCGGGAGCAGTAGCAGCGTCTGGAATTAATCCTGCCAATGGAGCAAGAATCAGCGCAACCAGAAACAAAATCCCCGTGGTTACAGCGGTTAAACCGGTGCGACCTCCTTCACTAATACCTGCAGCACTTTCAACATAAGCAGTTACAGTACTGGTTCCCATCAAAGCTCCGAAAGAAACTCCGAATGCATCAACCAACATGGCCTTTCCAATTTTCGGAGAATTGCCATCTTTATCAATCAGTCCGGCTTTATTGGCTGTTCCAACAAGAGTTCCGAAAGTATCGAACAATTCAACAAAGGTGAAAGTGAATACAACGGTCCAGATTCCCATGCTTAATGCACCTCTGATATCGAGTTCGAATACTGCAAGGTGTGAAAAATCAGGCAACGCGAAAGGTGAAAACCCTGCGGCAATTTTAGTCACTCCCATTGGAATTCCGATAATGGTGGTCACAATAATTCCAATAAGCAGAGAGCCTTTTACACGTAAAGCCATCATGGCAGCTGTAAGGCCAAGTCCGATTAAGGTAAGTAACATGGCAGGATTCTTAAGGCTGCCTAATCCAATATTCCACTCGAAGAAAAGCAAGCCTGCCTTTCCACCAGTTGCCTTTAAGGTATCCATGGTTGGCGGAATTAAGTTGGTTGAAACTGCCATGATTTCAGACAATTTCAGTCCGATAATGGTAATAAACAGCCCGATACCCACTGTAATCGCTACTTTCAGCGAACGTGGTACGGCAACAACCAGAATCTGCCGTACTTTGGTAATGGTCAGTAAAATAAAGATTAAACCTGAAATGAAAACTGCTCCAAGGGCAACTCTCCAGGGCATTCCAACACCAGCCAAAGCCACGGTAGCGAAAAAGGCATTCAAGCCCATTCCCGGAGCCAGAGCGATTGGAAAATTGGCGACCAAACCCATGGCAATGGTTACAAAACCAGCAGCAATGGCGGTAGCAAAGAACACAGCATTCTTATCCATTCCGGTAGCCGAAAGGATATTTGGGTTCAGGAACAGAATATAGGCCATCGTCATGAAGGTAGTGATACCTGCAACGATCTCGGTGCGTACAGTCGTTTTGTTCTCCTGCAGCTTGAAATATTTGGTTATAAATTCCATATTCGTTTAGATTAGAAAGTGTATTTAAG
>JBAWZG010000208.1:0-7701 GCA_037143155.1 Bacteroidia bacterium | reverse complement strand
GGTTAATACAAGGAATGTGCCATTTGTCGAATTAGATGTTTCGAAAAGGGGCTTCAGAAACTACTCAGTTGAATGCGAGTAGATTAAAAATATTTGATTTCTCAGGGAATTAATAATTCAGGGCAAGAAATATTCTTTTACTGAATTACATTTTGAAATAATCGCGTAAGTACGCGAAAATGCGAAGTTCAATTTTATGATGAGGATGGTATCTTACTTTGCAAAACTGACGGGAATAAGCAATTTAATACTGATGTTCCGGCCCATATTGTAAATGCCAGCCCGGCCTGTGGTAAGGTTCGACTCAGCATATTTCAAACGGCTCAAATGACTCTGATAGGCTACATTTGTGAAGTTGTTTGCAACTAAATACATGGAAAATCGGGTCTTCCCGGCTGAAATAAAATCAGTTCCGGCTCCCATATTGATTAAAAAATACCCTTGACTTGCGGTTTCAGTACCATAGGCTGAATAAACATGATTCTGACTGGCATACCAATCGAACCCCGATTTAAGATACATGTTTTGGAAATGACCGATCTTTTTTTCGAAATCGAAGCGGAGTTCTGAATTCCAGTGAAAGGGTGGAGTAAAAGGCAGATAATGTGATGAATCCGGCTGGTTCTTTAAAGTTGCCTGAACATAGGAAAAAGAGTTTTCGAAATGTATCCAGTCGATCGGATGCGGATGGATGTCCAGTGTGAATTCGCCGCCTTGTAGGTTTGCCTTTCCGGAAGTAAACAGAAACGCCGGATAACCATGGATGAATAATGGATTTCCATTGGGGTCAAATTCTTTCCGGCTGTAGATGAAATTGTCAATCGTATTATTGAACAGATTGAGTTCAGCAGCAACATGTTTAATGTTCATTCCGGCAGTGAAATCGAATTGAAGGCTGTTCTCAGGTTTAAGTGAGGAATTGCCTGTTTCGTAACGCAATGTGCCTTCATGCACTCCGTTTGAACCAAGTTCGCCAATGTTTGGAGCGCGGTATCCCCGGGCAATATTCACATTGGTATAAAACGATTTATTGATCTGATAGCTTATTCCAAGGCTTCCTGAAATCCCGTTAAACGTTTGACTGAAACCTGCAAAACGCTCGGTTGCCTCCGGAGTTCCTGACGGAACCGGAACATCATCCTTATTCAGGTAAAGCGAATTGCCTGTTTGCCATCGTCGGTCGGCCCGAAGTCCACCCGAAAGATTTATTTTCCCCAGCGACTTCTTAGCAATCGCAAATACGCCGGCATCAAAAAGATGGTAGGCCGGCACAAGGAATTCCAGCCCTTTATTTTCGGATTGCTGCCACATTCCATTAAGGCCAATGCTCAGGTTGAAATTGTTTTTTTCAGGCAAAGTATACCGGAAATTGTAATTCACCGTATTCAATAAAAAATACAATTGAGACTGATCAGGATTTGAAAAGTCGGAAAATTCTTTTCGGCGATTTTGTTGATAGCCAAGGTTGACTTTTAAGTTTCCCTGCCCCAGGTAAAAACTGTTATCAAGAACTGCCTTGAAATGATTAACAAGCTGATAAGGAACATCAGGACTATAGGAATTGAAATCGGAAGAATTTGTTGGAATGAAGGAACCGTTAGAAGGCGAAGGTTTTACAAATTGCCCGGTGATGCTGTCACGCGTTCCTTCAACGATTCCCGGTTTAAGCTGATATGTGCTCAGGTGAATGTGCGAAAATCCCCAGGACCTGTTGATTCCTGCAAGTGCATTAATGGCTTGTTCTGAAAATCCTGAATTATAAACCGGGCCATCGAATTTGTTCTGATAGGCATGTGCCCTTTTATCACTGGCACGAAAATCCCAGATCAGGCCATTTTTATTGCCGGCAAAGTTGATTGAATTAGCGAATAATCCATTGTTTGTCTGGTAATTGGAAAGCAGATTGCCATTTATTTGTCCTTCCGGAAGTATCGGAGCCGACATCAGGCTAATTACCCCGGCAACGGCATCTGAACCATAGGCCAGACTGGCCGGTCCTTTCAGTATTTCAGCACGGCTGATGGCGAATTCATCGATTTCGATGCCATGTTCGTCGCCCCATTGCTGACCTTCCTGACGAATACCATCGTTGACGACCACCACCCGGTTGAATCCCAAACCACGAATCACAGGCTTCGATATTCCGGCCCCGGTGGTGATTTGCGAAATCCCTGGTTTTGAGGCAAGGGCATCGATCATGTTGGTGGCCGAATTTTCGAGCAGGTAGGTAGCCGGAATAATAATTATCGGAGCTGTTGAAAGGTTTTTCTCAGCTCCTATTGATTGTCCGGTCACCACCACTTCGTTTATCTCGGTAACCGATGGATTCAGGACGAAATCGAGTTGGTTCGTTTTAGATAAGTCAACATTTTGCGCCATCAGCTGGTAACCCACAAAACTTACCTGAACCAATATCCGGGCTGATGGAAGGTTGTCGATCCTGTACGTTCCATCCGGTTTGCTGACAGTTCCGGTTTTCAGATCGGGAAAATAGATAGTTACTCCAGGCAATAATTCTCCGGAAGTGAGATCTGTAATTTTTCCGCTAAGGACTGATTTATTTGAAATAAGAGTGGGTTCGATGGTGAAACCTGAAATAGATACGGATATAAAAAGGAATATCAAAAGTGTTTTTTGCATTTCTGTTTTGGGACGAATGATTGTTCTGAACCCAACAAACCCGAACAATTATTGTTTATCTTTACTTGAATGAAACTAAAAATGTCGTTATGATTTTAAGAATATCTCCTTCCGTTTTTATCTGCGGACTTATCCTGACTTTTGGATCAGTTCAGGCACAATTGAAGCAAGTTGTTTCAGTTTCCGACAAGTTCGAATACAGCTCCGGCGAAAAAGCAAATGTCGCTTTTACAGAAGCAAATGTAAAAAATGTAAATGTTGGAAATCCCGGATTTGTTGGAGAAAATTTGGAAAGCAATCAAAATGTGAATGAGGCAAAATCGGTAACTCAGGATTCAAAGGTATTGCGCCTGAAGAATAAGGTCGTTCCCTTATCCAATCCGGTTTATCAATTGATCGAATACTTTGAAGTCAAAGGCGATCTGGGTTTTATGCCTCAGGCAAAACCGTACACCAAAGTGTATATTGTCAATCTCCTGAACGGCCTTGCCGAAAAAGATAATCTTTGCGCAAAAGACAAGAAAATTGTTGCCCGTTATCTCTCCGATTTCATGGAGGATACCAACGCATTGACCATTTATAAACAAGCTACAAAAAATACGTTTGCATTGATCGGTTTTAGTGCCGATGCTTCAGGTCGTGCCGGAATGGGAGATAACGGTACCTGGTCTACCAGCATGATCGGAGAGCCATTTCTTTCAGGAGACCTTGGCGAACACTGGACCTTTACCGGTGGAATGGGCCTTGCTGTTGAACGTCTGACGCCGGATCTGTTCTATCAGTCGTACACCCGGGATAAAAAGGTCGTATTCCCCAATGAATCGGTAGGCTATTCGTATTTGCCGTACCAGTTTAACTTTGAAACCATGTGGGCACATGTGCTTGCTTCAGGTACTGAAGGAGAAGGAAGGCCGGTTAAAGATGAACTGACTGCCGGAATGATTTATCATACCGAACTGAACGGATCGTGGCTCGATGGAGCCGTTCAGGTTAATGTAAACAATCAGCGACGGGCATGGGGGCATGATGAAGATAATTTAGTACTTTCATCGACCGCACGCAGATTTCCGGGTATTGAACTGAAAATACACCCGGTGAATTGGATCCGATATTCATACCTGACTGGCTCATTATTTTCATATGCCAATCAGAGTGCCAATTACAAACAAGGAATTTACGGATATGACCTCGGGCAGGTTCAGAAAATGTTTTCCTTCCAGATGCTTGAAATCATACCAACCCGTTGGCTGCAATTTACCGCCGGCGGAGGAAATATCTGGTCGAAGCGATTGGAACTGGCCTACCTGGTTCCGTTTGTGATGCCGCATTTCACACAGATTGATGTGGGTGATCACGATAATCTATCGATGTATTTTGATGTGGCGACACTGATTCCGTCGTTTGGAAAGCTTTGGGGAGGCTTTTTTGTCGATGAATTCAGCTTTACCAAATCCGGAAATCTTCTGAAAATGCCCCGAAACCGTTATGCCTGGCAGGTTGGATGGAAGACTAATCTACTTTCAGAACTGATTCCAGGAACAACTTCTACCCTGAAATATACCCGGCTTACCCCATTTGTTTACACTCATTATCCCGACGCCAAGTTTAACACCTTTGGAGACCGTCCAAATGACTTGACATACACCCACGACGAATTTAACCTCGGATTTTATCTGCCGCCCAATTCGGGTGAATTGCAATGGAAATTAGTCAATATTGCTGTTCCCGATCTGGTTTTATCACTCGATAACCGAATGATCATGCACGGAACCAACGATTTGGCAAGTACCAATGTGTACCAGATTTATGGCGATGTAAACCGCCATCAACTCGGAGCTGATGTGTACCAGTATCCGTTGCTGAATTTCACTAAAGATGGGATTTATGACTGGACGATGCAGTCGGAGTTTAAGTTTGACTGGAAGATTCGCAATTCAGGATGGCTGAATTATTATCGTCTGACGGGAAGTTTGGGCTATTCTAAAACCTGGTGGAAGGCCAATGAAAGTCAGGTTGTTGCTCCTGAAAGTAAAAGCCTGATGACCGGTAGTCTTGGGATTGTGATTGAAATGTAAAATTACATCTGAGCGCTAACTCCAGGTTCATCCAAAACAATTAGTTTTCCATTTTTTTGTTTAGGGGATATTTCGATCACGAGACTTTCATCATATCTGAAATCAGAAATTCTTTTCTTAAAGGGAATTATGTGATATGCAAGCTGATTTTTTGATTTTATATACCCATAAACCAATCGAGGCATAATCGAGAAGATTGCCACAGTGGATATCAGTATAAGTATGGCCACGTTGTTGTTTAATGTCCTGGAAAAAAATGCGATTACTAAAATGAACAGATTGGCTGCTACAATAATTAATGTAGTTTGAAGATGCGAAAATCCGATTCTTAAAATCTTATGATGGATATGCTGAAGATCAGCAGAAAATGGTGATCTTTTTTGAACGATTCGGATGACAAATAAGCGAATCATATCAGAAAGTGGAATGGCAAGGATAGCCAGTGAGAATACCGGTGAAAACTTGAGCTGCACGTCACTGGCCGAAATGTACATCTCATTGTATCGAATGGTGAAAATGGATAATAATAAGCCAAGCATAAGGGATCCGGTATCGCCCATGAAAATTTTATTTGCTTTGCCAAAAACATTGAATACGAAAAAAGAAACTAAACTTCCAAGTGTCGCAAAGCAAATCACAGAATAGTTTATCTGATTGTTCAGAAAAAAGATAAGTCCGAAAACCAGTGAACTTAGAATACCAATGGATGCAGCCAAACCATCAATTCCATCAATCAGATTAATTGCATTGATGGTTCCTACGATAGCCAGCAAACTGACCACTGCACTTACCGTATAACTGATTTCATTGATTCCTAAAATACCATGAAAATTAGTGATCCTGATATCTCCAAGAAGAATTAGAATTATGGCGCAAAGAATCTGTGCAGTAAATTTTTTAATGGCTGAAATGGCCATTATATCGTCTTTAATTCCAATGAAAAACAGAATGATCATGGTCGATGAAATAAATCGCCAGTCAGGAAATGCATTTTTTAAGATGCCGATCAGGCTGCCAATTGAAATACCTACGAACAAGGCAATGCCTCCCAGATTGGGAACAACTGTTTTGTTTACTCTCCGTTCGCTGGGCACATCAAATAAATGTTTGGTAATTGAAATCCGGACAATAATTGGAATCGCATAATAGACAATGATGAGTCCGATAAAAAAGGCGATGCAAATTTGAAATAAGGAAAGGGTCATATTTCAGTATTTGGATTCTTAAAGATAATAAAGCAAAATTCGATTCCTATGAATAAACTAAATTAGTTTATTGTCTGAGGATTTATCAAATACAAAACTAATCAATTTGGGCTCAATTGGTTTACAATATATGTATTACCGACATTAAAACAAATGAAATGATGATAATTTGATATGAACGGTAGGTATGGTAGAATGAATCGTAAATATTCTTTTCAACAGAGCTTAAAAGAACTCAATTTCTGCATAGATATATTGTCATTGAAGGGCCAAATACCAATCGCTGCCTACTGTGGAGATTTTTAGTGACTGTTTAAATTTCCCGGAGGGAAAATATATGGGTAGAAAAGCAGCCATTTACAGGCTCATTTTGTCCCCTGCCCGCCATCGGCTTGGCAGGCGCGTACGGGACAAAAAATTATCTTAAATCATTCTTTTCCTACCCACATTTTGTTCCTAACGCCTGCCTGACGGTAGGCAGGGAACGATAAAATAGAGTTTTTATGTTTCTTAATTATTTTACCTGGATCTGTACCAGATGGGCAGGTTAGATCTGGATGTAGTCCCTTTAGCTTTTCTTATTTTTGATAGAAGCAGCCGCCTTTCTGTTTCAGTTCTGGAGTTGAAGTAACTTGAATTTTTTATTTCCGAGAAGTTGAAGGTGTAGCTCAAGCCAATTCCTGCCACGATGTAATTGTTTACTGTGTTTTCTGAGTGATAAAAGATTTTATAGATTTTATATACATCGGTTACTACATCGGCATTGCGGTTTAACTCGACTGTGGCAATCACGCTGAAATTGTTGCTAATCTGATGATTCATCCCCAATCCAAAACCAGTGAGAACGGCTACGTTTTTAATGATTGAATTGCTACCGGATGATCCTGTGCCTGAAGACGAAGCTCCGTTATTCAGTATTTGGGTCGGATTGTTCTTCAATGATACAGCTCCAATCTTGTAATAAGCCAGCCAATTCCATTCAGGCCTGAATTTATCGGTCCGCCTCAAGTTGTAACACATCAGGAAGTTGCTTCCAAACGCCTGAGTTTTTACCTGGTAACGAATGGAATTCTGGGTTACCTTTCCATCGATTTGCAAATAATCAAACTGGTAACCTAATTCAAGGTGGGGAGAAATACCTTTCCTGATGCAGAGAAATCCGGCAGCACCGGGAGTTGTTAATGGAATATTGACATTGTTTATACGTTCAATGTATTTCTTCGGAACGTCAGAGAGCATCACACCAATGCCGGCTTTAAGGTCAATTTTCCAATTGTCGCGCCACGATACACTTTTTAGTTTCGGGGAAGAACAGTATGCTTGAAATCCGAAAAAAAGCATAAAAATAATGAGCACCACACGAATCATACGGAATCTAAAAATTGATTGATGGGGCAAAGATAAGATTTGAATCGAATTGGTGGGGAGATTTCAAGAATTCAGGGTTAGTTGTTATTTGATTGACTTCCTTCAGTGCGTCATTGCGAATGAAGTGAAGCAATCTGTTGAATGATCAGATTGCCACGCTTCCTTCGGTCGCTCGCAAAGACGTTACTTAAGTTGGGTATTTTAAATCCTCGGTTCACAAGGCCGGGATTGTAAATCCCGACCAACGAAGGATATGGGTGAAAAGAGTAAGGCAAAACAACAGAACAAACTCCGGTACTATAATACCTAAATAATACGGGTTGTTATTTGTGCTTATCCAGGATGGATTGACATCTTTCAACTATTTGCTTTAGACTTTCCAGATTATTGAATAGAAAATTAATCCCCTCAAT
>JBAWZG010000207.1:0-7809 GCA_037143155.1 Bacteroidia bacterium | reverse complement strand
AAAAAATTCAAACAACCATCGAACGACAGAATCGAGTCGCCCTGCTCAATTACCGGAGCTACCGGCGCGAACACAAATACATCGTCGTAACCTGTTCCTCCTGAAATTTCTTTCAGTTTTGCAATCGGATCTTCAATTTTCGTATTCAGGTAAATCAATTCTATACCACGTTTGGCAGCTTCTTCAACAGTATAAATCGAAGCGGCACGATCCAGACGTGTTTGGTCGATATCGGTAACCACACACAATTTTGGTTTGCGGTCGGAGCGGTGAATCACGTAATTGATAGCTGCCAGTCCCATTGGGCCAACGCCTGCGAGGATCGCCATTTTGCCATCGGCAACAATTTCCATAGTATGAATATACGAACCCGGTGTGGTGTGGTAGTTGGCATGCATGGCGCCAATCACGCACGAAAGCGGTTCGGCCAGCGAAGCCGGATAAAAGCCAGGTCCGTCGTAAGCCAGCAAACAATCCTGAACCAGCACATCTTTCGGGATGATCACGTAAGTCGCGTCGCCACCGATAAATTGGTACGAATAACCCGGAGCGCTCAACACCCCTACCGGACCTTCTTCGTAATAAATGGCTGGCTGAATCGAGAATTTCTGTCCGGCTTTGAATTTGTGTTTCCAGTTGTCGCCAATTTCTACCAACTCGCCGCTAAACTCGTGACCAATAATAATTGGGTTTTCGGCCACATCCTTAGGCACACGTTTGTGGTCGGTGGCCTGCTTGGCTGCCTTGTATGATGACATGCAAATGCTGTCGGATACCACTTTTGCCAAAATTTCGTCGGCTCCAATTGCCGGAAGTTCAAACTCCTCGAGTCTCAAATCTTCTTTTCCATATAAACGAACTGCACGGGTGATAGCCCCTCCCGACCTCCCCGAAGGGGAGGAGGAAGAAAAAGCCTCCCCCTGCCCCTCCGAAGGAGGGGGGAAAGAACGGCCTTGCTTCGATTCTTTATTTTTCATTCCTATTACTTTTAAATTAATATATTTCAAAATGTTAGCCACCTGACTCTTTTCTATTTTCGGAAAGAGCTGTAATGGGGTTGTTCTCTCCTCCCCTTTGGGGAGGTCGGGAGGGGCTTTGGGCTTTTCCCTAATTCAACATGTTTTGGCCACCGGTTACGGGCACGGCCTGTCCTGTTTCGTATTCCTGTTCGATGATGTAATACACGGCACGCATCACGTCGAGCGGAGTGCAGCCTCGTCCTGCCGGAACCTGTGCTACATAGAAACGTTTCACATCTTCAATGGTTTTTGCTCCCGGAACTTTACCTGCATTCAGGTATTGCACAAACAATCCTTTCTCCGGATCGGCCCAAAGCGGACCATCGTAGAAATTGCCCGGACAAACCGAGTTTACCTTAATTTTGGCTGGCATCAGCTCCATGGCAAACGACTGGGTGAGGCCAATTCCGCCGAATTTACCACCTGCGTACGCAAAGTTTTTGTTGCTGCCTTTCAATCCCGATTTGGAATTGATCTGGATGATATCGGTAAAATGATCAGCCTTAAATTTGTTCTGAAGTTTCATTACTGCCGAAGCGTATTTGGCACACAGGAAATAGGCCGAATAGTTCACTTTGGTCATCAGTTCAAAGGTTTCCGGAGACATTTCCTCCAAACTACCTGCGCGTAAAATACCGGCATTGCTGATGAAAATATCCAGTCCTCCAAATTCGCAAACCGTCTGGAAAATCAGGTTTTCAACCGAAGCTGCATTCGACACATCAGCTTTCACAAAATAAGCTTTGTTTTTGCCTTTGCCACCATTCAGCAATTCGGCAAATTTTACTCCCAGTTCTTCGTTCAGGTCGGCAATCACCACGTTGGAACCGTTTTCCATCAGGTTCTCCACGATTCCGGCGCCAAATCCCTGAGCGCCACCGGTAACAATCGCTATTTTACGGTCGACACGTCCGGCGGTAGCTCCCATCGCAATGGCACTACGGTAATGTTCCACTTCCCAGGTATCGATAAAATTAACCTGCTCAGCAGTCATCGGGCTTTGTCCGCCAAACTTTTCGGAATACAAGCTCACCATACAAGTGTCCATCATCACATCTTCCAAAGTGGCAACAGACTGCGCATTGTCGTTGGCCAGAATACAGCCGATTCCTTTGATGCAAATGATCTTTGGAGTTTTAAGCTGCGTTTCGGTATATGTTTTAATTTTTTCGGAAAGCTCATTCAGCAAAGCATTCACATCACCCGAAAATTCGGCATAAACGAACGACGAATTGCAATACACGATTCCATCGGGAATAAACGGCATAGCTATTTTCTGGTATTCAGTTTCCGAAGAAAGGAAACGTTCGTAGTAAGAATTATTCACCACTTTCAGCGTTTTTAATCTATTTCCGGAGAGCATCATGCGAATGGCCGGAACAATTTTCGCAGCAGCCGGATCGATTGGTAAGGCAGTGGCCGGTTCCATTTCGCCAATGGCGCCATCCAACAAACTGATCACGTCGGTATATATTTCCCTGATTTCGTCAATGGTATCAGCTGCCACAAAAATGCCATGGTTCTGAAGCAGAATTACTTTTGGCTCTTCCCCTGTTCGGGTGCGATAGGCATTGATACGGTTTTCGACTTCCTTAAACAGAATGTATCCCGGATCGACATAAGGCACAAAAACCACGTTATCACCAAACAATACCGTTGTGAGGCGCTCGGCATTTGTACTACACATCAGGCCGTTTACTTTGGTGCTGTGGGTATGAACCACAAAGCGGAAGGCAATTAAATCGTGCAATGAAGTTTCTACCGATGGGCGCTGTCCTTTTTCGGGGTGAACACGCGAATTCAACAGGTCGTTTTTGATCTGGTTTTCGCGTTCCATTACATCTTCGGAATAGGTTTTCCCGGCGATCAATTGCAGCCCTTTTCGGTCGAGTTGCGCAAAACCATCTTCGCCAATGGTCGCCAAACTGTGTCCGCTGGCTTTGATGTAAATGTGGCTTTCGTCTTTATATGAGGTGTTGCCGCCACCGGCAATGACGAAGTCCTTTTGCTTTCCGTAGAACTGTGATATTTCTATTAATTCCGAAAGAGCCTCCCCCAACCCCCTCCGAGAGAGGGGGCTTGAAGAATCCGTTGTTGTAGATTTATCGTTTGAGTATGATGTTTTCATAATAATAAGTTTAAATGTTTCTGACTTCCTTTTTCTGGCACCCTTCTCCTTTGGAGAAGGGCTGGGGATGAGGCTTATTTTTCTAAAAAATGGTTTATTACTGCCTTGCCTAATTCTACAAACGAATCGTATTCTTTTGTCTTGGCATTGCCGTTGGAATTCAGGTAACCTTGTTCGCCTTTGGCAATCAGGTATTGATGGGCAGCAATGATGCAGGCTCCTTCGAATCCGATTTGTTCCAGATCTTCGTCCAGATCAACTCCACCGCTGCACGAAACTTTAATCGGATCGAGCTGGGGTGTGTTGTGCTCGGTACCAAATGTAATCAGGAAGTTTTTCGCACGGAAGAAAGTCACGAATTCTTTCAGAACAGCAAATGTATTACGTCCCGGAATCAGTTCAATACTATAAATTCCTTTGCTGACAAGTGTTTCGTAGAATTTGACGAAATCACCTTCGTAATCGGTAAAATTTCCTTTGGCATCGTCAAGCAAAACCGGATAGCAAGGAATTCCACCGGCGGAAATAATAATGTCATTGACCTGTTCGAGACTTAAAAATGCCTTTGGATCTTCGGGCACAAAAGCGCGACCTCCTGATTTCAGAAGATTACCCCGAATTTCATTTTCCAAACCAGCCACATCTGTCAGTTTCGATTTCACTACTTTTCCGGAGAAAACCTGTGTATAAAAAGCTTTTTTATCTTCCGTAGCGCTGAATTTTTCGTCGATGGCAATACGCAAAGCTTTGGCAATGTGGCTTTCGCGCAACATGTTTTTGGCATATTTGGCTTTCAGTACTTCAAAGTCAAAGGTGAACCCGGCATTGATTTCGTTCAGAAAAACATTGAGTTTTTCCACCATTTCAGTAGTCTGAATATTGCTTTCGTGCTGAACCTGTTCCAGCAAATTCAAGGGTTCGCCGCCCAAAACCAGTGGACTCGTCAAACCTTTACCACTCATGTAGGTGCGTCCCGGATTTGCCGGATCATTTACCCGAACATTTGCTTCCTGAAGGTCTTTCTGCAACGACATGAACTCAATGTTGAACAGCGGAAAGATTTTATATTTCAGTGCCAGTTCGGCAAATTCGACATAGCCATCGGTGGTATAAAAATCGTTGATTCCGAGTACCTGAACACCTTCGGCTTCGGCCAATTGAAACGGCTGTTCAATTTCGGTAAATGCACTGAATGAGAATGGAGTATGAAAATGTCCGTTTACCAGAAGCACTTTCTGTCCGCCTTTACTTTTCAGGTCTTGCAGCAAAGATTGCTTGTCTGGATAGTTGGCGAATAATGATTGATTGCTCATTGTATGGATGTTTTAAATTGTTTCTGAATTTCGGTATAAAGTAAGTTATTCCTGACAGTTTTGGTATCCTTTGGTATCCTGTAATCCTGATTTTTTGCAAAGTCGACTTTGTTCTACATCAAAAGTGAAGGTCGGAAATAATAAAAAAAACTCCCTGTTTTAACATTGGAGGAAAAAATCAGGTCGGAACTGCATTTTACATGTTTTAGATTATTTTTGCCCGACTTTTCAAATTAAGCATGAAATATTTGATCATCCTCTTTACCTTATTCCTTCTGAAATCGGGAACAACTCTGGGTACTTTCAGAGAACAGCAGAAGAACTTCACAAGGGTAAGGGAAGCCTATTCCGAAAAAGAGAAAGCGGTTTCCAGAACGCTTGCCGAACATGGTATTTCACACGACAGCCTGCAAATTTACCTTCAGGCATTTAAAACCGAGAAAAAGATAGAGGTGTGGGCGAAAAACACCTGCGATTCATCGTTCACCTTGGTTAAAGAAATCCCCATTTGTGAAATTTCAGGCGAAATAGGACCGAAAAGGCGTTCGCGTGACTTGCAGGTTCCTGAGGGATTTTACCACATCAACGAGCTCAATCCATACAGCAAATATTACTTATCGCTGAGGATTAACTATCCGAATGCATCTGACAGCATTCGCGGGGATCATGCTCATTTGGGCAATCTCATCTATATTCACGGTGCTTGCGAATCGTCGGGATGTATCGCCATATCCGACGAAAAGATCAAAGAATTGTATATTTATTGCATTGAAGCCTACAATAGCGGCCAAAAGGAGATCAATATCACCATATTCCCGCAGCAACTGACCGATTCCAATTATGCGCGTTTAACCAAAGCAAACAGCAAGAATAAGGATAAAATCAGCTTGTGGGCCGATCTCAAAAAGAGCTACGATTTTTTTAGACTGAAGAAAGTTCCACCTACAGTGAAGTTCCTTCCCGACGGAACACATGAAGTGAATTGATTGAAAATCTTAATACGCCAAAACCTTGTCACCCCAAATTCCAGCCTGCCGGCTGGCAGGTATTTCCGGAACTGTTTTTCAATGTAAGCAGATCCTGAAACTAATTCAGGATAAACGCACTGTCATCGGATCATCAGAAGACCAAACTGTTTATTGTATGCTATTGACAACCTCCTGCCGAATTGCTTGTTACTAATGAAAATTTAGTTTCGGATCATCCGCCTTTTCAAAAGTTGATGATCAGTTGATATGGAATTCCAGTAGAATCTGCATATAATAAGCATATAATGAGCAAGCAATTTTTGATTTTTGGCATTTTAATTCTGGTCGTGGAATATTATTCGTTCATGGCCATGAGGTCGGTTCTTCGCAACACAAGCAGTGGGTTTCAGTTGGGAATGTATATCCTTTACGGGATTTTATCACTTGCTGTCTTATGGAGTTTTTATGCCATGCCGCATTGGTTTCGAACGGCATGGCCTTCGCTCACAGTTAAATATACGGTAAATATTTTAATCGGAGTTTTCCTGGGTAAAGTCCTGATTGCAGCCTTTCTGTTGCTGACCGATCTAATCATGGTCATTCCCAATATCGTCAGTTTTTTCTATTCGTTTAAACAAAATCCGGTTGGCAGTCCACCGGAAGGATCGCGTTTTATCAGCCGGCTGACCTTTATCTCTCAAACAGCTTTATTTCTTGGGGCTTTACTAACGACGGGCCTGGCCTACGGAATGTCGAACCGGTATCGTTACAAAATCAGGCGTGTACGAGTTATGCTGAACGGTTTGCCAACCGAATTTAAAGGGCTGAAAATTGCACAGATTTCGGACATTCATTCGGGTAGTTTTGATAATCCGGAAGCGGTATCTGCAGGTATTTCTTCCATTATGAACGAAAAGCCTGACCTGATTTTATTTACCGGTGACCTGGTGAATAACAGAGCCGAAGAAATTGTCCCATATATCGATGTTTTTAAAGTGCTGAAAGCGCCTTTGGGTGTCTACTCCATTTTGGGAAACCACGATTATGGCGACTACGTTTCGTGGCCGTCAGACGAAGCCAAGAAACAAAATATGGAGCTTCTCAAACAGCATCATGCCGACATGGGCTGGCGTTTGCTGCTGAATGAACATATCATTTTGGAACGAAACAACCAGCAACTGGCTCTGATTGGTATAGAGAATTGGGGAGCCAGAGGTTTTACGAAATATGGGGATATGGAAAAGGCCGTGGCCGGATTAAAAGAACAAAACGTACCGGTAAAAATACTACTTAGCCACGATCCTTCGCATTGGGAAGCTCAGGTTCGAAAAGACTATCAGGATATTTCACTAACCTTGAGTGGCCATACCCATGGGATGCAATTTGGAATTGAAATCCCAGGCTTTAAATGGAGTCCGGTTCAATACCTATATAAACAATGGGCGGGTTTATATCAGGAACAAAACCAGTATTTGTATGTCAACCGAGGATTCGGCTTTTTAGGCTACCAGGGCAGGTTGGGCATTTTGCCTGAAATTACCATGATTGAATTGGTGTAATTTAATTTCCAAGCGACATCGCATGGAAATTATATCCAATCAGGTGTAATTGGGTTTGCGTTTGTGATATATTTTCACATGTAAAAGCATTTTCTTATCCAAAGAGCTCCAATCATCAGATAAGAAGCCATCAAAAAAGACTCCCTGCATACGCAAAGAGTCTTTTTTGTTCGGGTGTGGCGATTTAATCGCCAATTATTTTTGCGGTTAAAAACCGTAACATCCTTAATCTTTAGAAATCCAATCGGTAATCCAGTCGCCTACTTCCGAAGTTGAATACGATTTATCAACTGCAATGTCAACAGTTACCACATCGGCATCGAGTGAAGCGTCAACCGCTTTGCGAATGATAGCGCCTTCAGCCTGAAGATCGAAGGCATATTCGAACATCATGGCAGCCGACAAAATGGTTGCAACCGGGTTGGCAATATTTTTACCGGCAGCCTGCGGATATGAACCGTGAATTGGTTCAAAAACCGAGGTATGAATTCCTATGGAAGCAGATGGCGACAATCCCAATGAACCGGTAATTACACTGGCTTCATCTGTCAGGATATCACCAAACAAATTTTCGGTTACCATGACATCAAAGTCCTTCGGCCACTGAATAATCCTCATGGCAGCGTTGTCAACAAACATATATTCGGTGGTTACTTCCGGATAGGTCGGAGCCATTTCCTGTGCAATTTCTCTCCATAAACGTGAACTCTCCAACACGTTGGCTTTGTCAACTACTGTTAGCTTTTTTCTGCGTTTCATGGCATATTCGTAAGCCAGTTTCAGGATACGCTCCACCTCAACACGCGTGTAAGTGCAGGTATC
>JBAWZG010000206.1:0-7831 GCA_037143155.1 Bacteroidia bacterium | reverse complement strand
TCACGGATGTTTCCGGGAAAGTTAAATTCCTGCAATCGTTTTAAAGCAGATTGATCGATAGGTACCGCTGGTTTATTCATTGATGTACAATACTTTTTAATAAAGTAATCAACAAGCAACGGAATATCTTCTTTTCTGTCGCGCAGTGGCGGAATTTGTATGTTTACCACATTTAACCGGTAATAAAGATCTTCCCTGAAAGTTCCTTTTTCAACCATGTTCTTCAAATCCTTGTTGGTGGCGCAAATTACCCTGAAGTCGGAGCTGATTTCTTTATTTCCGCCTACCCGAGTGAATGTTTTTGACTCCAGTACCCGAAGCAATTCCACCTGCATTTTGGTTGAAATAGTGGCAATCTCATCCAAAAATATCGAACCGCTGTCGGCCATTTCGAACCGGCCTTTACGATTGTACATGGCTCCGGTAAAAGCTCCCTTTTCGTGACCAAACAACTCACTTTCAAGCAGGCTCTCAGTCAGGGCACCGCAATGAACACTTACAAAAGGGAAATATTTTCGCGAAGAATTAGAATGTATTGCCCTGGCAACAAGCTCCTTCCCAGTACCGCTTTCGCCGGTAATGATTACTGAAGAATTGGTTTGCGCAACGCTTTCAACTTCACGAAGCACATTTTTCATGGCTTCGCTGCCTCCGATCAAGTCTTCCACATTTTCCAGAGAAATTACTTTTTTCTTCAGGTTTTCATTTTCATCGCTCAACGAAATTTGCTTGGTGGCATTCCGGATCAAATGGGTTAAATCATCGGGATCGAAAGGTTTTGTCACATAATCGTACGCTCCGTCCTTGAGCGCTTTAACTGCGGTATCTACAGTTGCAAAAGCAGTCATGACAATAACAATCGAATCTTTTTTCAATGATTTAATTCTCCGGAGCATTTCCAATCCATCCATTCCAGGCATTTTAATATCAGCCAGAATAATGTCAAATTCTCCTGATTCAAGAATGGTCAGGGCTTTCTTCGCATTTTCGGCACATTCAACCCGAAATCCATCTTCGATGAACCAGTTGTATAACGAATCCCTTACTGAATCTTCATCGTCCACAATTAATATGGATATCTTTCTTGCCATTTTATATTCTCCTTAATCTTTAATCAAAGGTATAGTTACTGATAAGGTTGTCCCATTTCCAAGTTCCGACCTGACCTGGATTTTTCCTTTATGGTTTTGTATAATACCGTGAACAATTGCCAGACCCAAACCTATTCCACTGACATCCTGCTTAGTCGAAAAGAAAGGCTCAAAAATATGTGGAATATCTTCCGGAGCAATCCCAAGTCCATTGTCTGAAATTTCAAAGACAACAGAATCTTCATCCGGATTATGGGTTTTAATTAAAATCTCACCGTTTTCGACAACAGCTTCAGAAGCATTGACAAGAAGTGCGATGCAGGCTTGTTTAATCTGGTTTGGATTGCAATAAATCAAATCTGATTTAGCCGAAAGATCTTTCAAAAAGCTGATGTTGGCAATTTTAATCGAATGAGTCATCAAATCATACGTTTCCTGAAGTATTTCGTGCAAATGCTTTGGCTCAAAATCGTTCTGATCCTTTCTCGAAAAATCGAGCAATCCTTTTACAATATCGCCGCAACGCTTCGTTTCATTTTCAATCAGCTTCAAATGCTTCAGCATGGTATCTTTTTTTGCAGCATACAATTCAGGATTACTAACCTGTTTATGCAATAATTTCGTGTAAATCAGAATTCCGGACAAAGGGTTATTAATTTCATGGGCAACCGACGATGATAATTTCCCCAGTGAAGCAAGCCGTTCCACATGCATCAGTTCATTCTGAGCAGCTCCCAGTTCCTCCGATTTTTTCTGTACTTTATATTCCAATTGCTGCGACCAGTTTTCCAATTCGTCGTTCGCAGTATGCAAATTATCGAGCATATCGTTGAATGCCACTGAAACCATCCGCATATCATCCAATTGGTTGGGTTTTATTTCAACCCGTGTACTTTTATCTCCATTAGCCACTGCGATGCTGACTTTTATTAACTCGTTGAGAGGATTTTTAATTTTTTTCCGGGTGAATACCAAAAGAAATGAGACGAGCAACAAAGTTGCAAATATGGCCAAAAGGAAAAATTCGGTGGATGATTTTTCAATGGCAGCGTCCTGTGCTTCCAGTGGAATTTTGATGACCAATGAACCAAGTATCGTATCAGTTTCAAGATGTGCATGACAGTCGCTGGTAGAACAGGATCTTTCGTTTAGAATTGGAGAACGGATCAACAAATGCCTGCTGCTGTTATCATTCAGATTCATCGTACAATCGCTGTTCACCTCAACAATCTTATACGACCTTTCTTTCCCGGGAAACATCGACTTGATGTTCGTATGGCAATTGATGCAATTCGGGTCGCTGTGCCCACTGTTTGTATCATTCGTAAACGACGAATAAACCAAACTGTCACGGCCATCATACATGTTCACCTCATCAATACCCGGCATTTTATTAATAATATCCAAGGTATTCTGAAGTGCACTTTTATCGTTCTCGAGCATCGAATGGTATAACGATCCTTTAACAATGGCACCGATATTGTTTCCGCTCTGGCGAATGACTGTATTGAGGTACTGCTCGTTGACGGACCTGAAAATTACATTAAACGAAACAAAGAGAAAAATAGATAAAAAGGTGATGATCAACACGACCCTGCCATAAATTGAAGACCTGAATTTCACGTAATTCTTCAGGATTAACTTTCCCGTATTGTTATTATGTTTCTTATTGAAAAGCATATCGTCAAATGGATTCTATGGTTAGTTTGTTCTAATTACTATGAGGTTTTATTTCACTGCAAATTACAAAAAAAACTGGTGCTCTCACACCAGTTCCATAATAATCTTTTTCTTCATCTAAAAGCAAATCAGGAAGATTGCATTAAGTTGAATTTCATAGAACTAACTGGTGTTTACAGCCGGTCAGAATTTAAAAATTCGTTCTGAAAATCCTTCCATATTTCTTCTGGCAATGTCGAAAGTGAATGATCACAGATTTCGCCACCATCCTGCATAATAATCATTGCCGACTCAGGAGAATAATTCCGTGTGGTTCGGGCCAGAAAATCCTTAAATCGGTCAAGTTCCTGAATTGAAAACTCAGTAGCTTCTTCAGCAAAATAACACGACTTTGTTTCTGCAATCCAGTTGGAGGGTTTAATTTTATAAATCCAGCCTTTGCCATAAGGATCTTCAATCAGCTCACCATTGCTTTCATTCAGTGCTAAATTTGTATTCGTAATTACACCTGAAACAGGCGAAAATATTTTCAGAAGCTTACCGTTCTGATCAATCTCAGTCAGCAAATCTCCTTTACTGATTGTTTCTCCGGGAGTCTTAAGGATCGTAAATTTCACATTCCCGGTAATGTGTAGAAGCAGATCATCCAGCCCAACCTTGGCGGTTCCAGTCTTTTCCATGTGCATCCAGGTGTGATTTTTGAAATAAAACAAACCTTGGGGAATCCGCAGAATGTTTGCTGAAAGAACACCGATCGCCTCCTGAATCTGTTTGGTAATTCTGGCTTGTTTATTCAATACGATCCAAAAAGGAATCAGTAAGACAAGGAAAGCAATAATAACCAGGTACTCAATACCTTTAGTTTCGAAAATATTAAAATAGCTAAATCCGTCCATTTGTTTATTTTTTGTGCCTCCACCAAAACCGGTGAATGCGGATTAATATTATTCTTTTTCAGTTGCCCAGGAAGGGGAATCGCGTAGAACCGGCATGCGGTTAATAACCCACCGGAAAATCCATATTTCTGTAAATATTACAGCCATCGTAACCACAAACTCCATCCATGACGGAACATACCTGATTGCCATATCCCACCTGAATCCAATGACCGTAACGTTCAATCTGTTCAGAATGACACCCAACATGGTCAGAATAGCTGCAACTTTGACCATCGGAATACTGTTGGTCCGGTAGCTGTAAAAGAATAGGATCATCGGCAGCAATACAAAACCGAGCATTTCAAGCATAAACCAGTAACCCATTGGAGTATTGAGAAGATCCCAGTGTTGCTCGTGAATAAAGACCAACATTTTCAGGAAAAAGTAAGCAAACATTGTTCCGGCACAGATTTTAGCCAATCCGTGGATAATTGTGTTTTGAGACTTGTGATTTTTTTCGCTGATTTGACTAAAAAAGACTCTATGACTGATCGAGCCTTCAAAGATGACCATGGAAAGTCCGGCAAAAATACTGGATACAAAAAACATAATCGGGATAAATTCGGAATACCATAACGGATGAATTTTATCTTTTGCCATCAGGTAAAGCGCTCCAAGTCCCGATTGGTGGAGAGTTGAGAGTGTGATACCGAAAATAACGGCGGCAATGGTCATTCCTGAAAGGATTTTATGAGCACGCCTTGCTCCCAGCCATTCGGCAATTGCCGGTGAAAACTCAATCAGTTGAGCGATCATATAAAGTAGAAAATGCCAAGCTACCAGGAATAAAACAGAACTCACACCAAAGCCATTGCCAATTATCGGATTGATTACGTGCCATGGTCTGCCAAGATCCAAAAGCAGCGCACCAGCGTAAAACACATAAGCAAGGAAGCCGTTCAGAACAGTTACCCTGACGATGGAATGATACTTTTGCATGTTAAGGATATAAACCATAAAGGTCAGCACATAAGCACCACCGGCAAAGGCAACGCCTGTAACCACATCAAAACCAATCCACAAACCCCAGGGAGTATCCTGAGTCAGGTTCGTGATGGAGCCAATTCCATAAATGAAACGATAAACGATCAGCCCCAGTCCTAAAAGCATAATAGGAATTGAAATGATATTGAAAGGTGTCAGGAATTTACCTTTGGGTTTCAGTTCGCTTAACAGAAATTTCCAGATGGATTTGCCATCATGATCGATTGCTATCGGATAATTAGTATTCATCTTCTTCTTGCTTTATATGTTGATTATTCTTTGTAGCCTGATGTATGCCCAATAAGATAGTTGGAAACAATACAAATACAGAGGGCACGCTGTAAAGGAATCCTTTTGTCAATGCTGGATAAGATGATTGCTGTAAGTTGGTTTTCATGCCTAATTCTTCAAAAGGAACCGAAGCAATATAAAGCCATCCTGTACCACCAGCATCGTGTTCACCATAAATTTGATCGACATACAAATCAGGTTTTTCATAGATTCTGCGGCGTGCTTCTTTTATCAGGTCCCTTCGGGTACCATACATCAAGGCTTCATTGGGGCAATTAGTTACACAAGTTGGTTTTTCTCCCGCTTTCTGCCGATCGAAACACATATCACATTTCTGAATTTTTGGATTTGCACTGTGAAATTCAAATTTTGGCATATCAAACGGACAGGAAACCATGCAATATCGGCAACCCATGCATTTATCACCATTCCAGGTAACCGGACCAGTTTCATTTTTATGCATGGCCTGAGTTAGGCAGGCGGCCGCACAAGCTGGCTGATTACAATGCATACATTGTCTCTTGATGTAAACTTCTCCTTTCGAAGTTTGATAAGTATTGACAACTGTGTTGCATGTTTCATCCGTTTTGCGCACAGCTGCAACTTCTGATAAAGGTTCAGGTAATCCGTGTGCCTTCGCACATTCATATTCGCAGGTTCGGCAACCCACACAACGCGATGAATCATACAGCACCCCACAAAATTCCACTTCATTTTTGTTTGCTGGATTGGCCACTGATTCTTTTCCAATGGCCAGCGTTATTCCGGTAGCTCCCAACAATTTAAAAAATACTCTTCGGTCTAAGCTCATGGTTATAGATTTTGATTGGTTTTTAATTTGGAAATCAATGAGTTGAATTATTTTCCCTGATCCATAAATTTAGTCTGAAAATCTTCCCACACTTCTGGTCCGAGGTCAGCCAGGATGCCGTCCTTCAGTGATCCTCCATCCTGATATACGACGTACGCAAATTCCGGAGTTTTAAAAGCTGTGGCGAAAAAATCCTTTAATCTTGAGAATTCCACTTTCAGCCATGTTTTGTATTTTTCGGCCATGCTTAAGAACTGAATTTCACGCAACCAATTGGAAGGTTCGATCAGGTAAACCCATCCCTCATAATATGGTGCGGTATTTAGCAGCGATGAATGATTAATCAGGATTTCATTTTTCGCTTTTATTATTCCTGAAACAGGTGAATAGATATTCAACTTTTTCCCCTGTCGAATTATAGTCAGAAACTTGTCTCCTTTTCTTATCATTTCTCCCGGATTTTTCATCTCAATGCGGGTAATGGTGCCAGTTATATGCTGCAAAAAATCATCGATTCCGATTTTCACCGAACCGTCTTTTTTCATAAAAGCCCAGGTATGTGATTTGTCGAAGTAAAGTCCTTTTGGGACATTGACAGAATTTTCATCAAAAACGGGAACTACTGCTAAAGGCATATCCTCCATGGGTCCTTTCTTATTACTTATTCGTCGAAATACCAAATCCAGCACGAAACCAATCGCGACAATAGCGACTATGACCAACAGTAAAACTTTAAGAATTGCCGAGGTGCTATTTTGCGGTGCTACAGTATAAATATCAGGTTCTGAGAACTTATCTAACTGTGTTTGTCTTTCGCTGTAAACCAGATCGCTATACCCATTCTTACTTAAATATTGTTGTCCATCCGTAAGCACCCATTTCAAAAATGCCACTTCGGCTTCATTCTTTGGCTTTCCTGAAGACACTGAATAAATATTTCCGGAAAGTGCATTAGGATATTTTCCAATCCATACTCCTCGTGAGAAAGATTGTAGATTATCGTATATGTTTTCCATATAGTCAATTTTCCCGTTGCCGTTCCTATCAATAGGAACCAGCTTAATATTTTCAATTAATTTTTCGCTATTGCCATCAACAATTTGAATCAACTTGCAAAAACCCATTGCATTGGGATCTTTTTGAATTGCAGAAATCATTTCATTTTCATTCACAACTTTAATTCCATTTGTCTTTATCTGACTGGCCTTGATAAAATTAGCAAGCCCAGCTAATAAAGAAACATCGTTGGTCATATAAAAATGAACTGGAATATTTTGAGAGTTATTCAGCAGTTTTCCCCAATTCTGATTTTCAGTGTCGTTAAAAATCTGCGCTAATCTTTCCGGTGTGATACCCTTGCTGATAATTTCATTCATCAAAGGATTAACAATGTTCATTATTGGTACAATCACATCATGAGCTACCTCTATATTCCAAATTTCCTGGTTTTTACCAGAAATATTCGATTCATCGCCGATAAAACCAATGCCCGAACCATTGCTCAACATTCGAGGGATATTATTACTGCCAGCCGTTATTACCTTAATTTTTACATTAGGATTTAAGCTACCGTATTCATTGGTCCACTTCGTAGTCAGATTATAGGTTTCCGGAGAAGTAAACACTTTTATACTACCTTCTTTAGAAGGATTATTAACAATTTCAGCTTCTTTACTGTCTGCAATACTGCAACTTAGCAAGAATAGTCCGATAATTAAAATGATCTTTGTTTTCATGATTTGCCTATTTAATAATGATAATAGGATAGTATTCAAATCTGATGCCAATGAATAAAATCAGATGTATTTAACTGTATAACTGCACGTTAGCACAATGAGTATTAAATAGACATACAGTCGGAAATGGTGAATTATTCAACACTGTTTGTTTTTTAAACAAATAAGATTCAGTTTACCAGCAGTTTAGCAGAAGTGTGTATTTTTTACACACCTGCTGAATTTATCAACACTATTGTTGATAATCTTTAAATCCCCATGGAATTAATGCCTCTTTTTAATTGAAAAAATAACTTTTAA
>JBAWZG010000205.1:0-7864 GCA_037143155.1 Bacteroidia bacterium | reverse complement strand
GGAGCCAGACAGGACAAGAGTTCATTTTCGAGCTCTTGTTTTTTTTTGTCCCCCTGCAAACCTTGCCGGCATTGATTAGTTCATTTATTTGTGTCGTGAGTTTTTACGGCACTTTCCGGTACAGACTTGAGAATTTATCCCATCGTATTTCTGAATTGAGTAGGCGTTTCACCTTTAATTTTTTTGAAGACCTGATTGAACGCCCCTTTGGTATTAAATCCGGATTCGTACATCACTTCGAAAATGGGTTTTTCTTTATTGTCAATCAGTAATTTACAGGCGTGTTCAATTCGAAGGGAATTGATGTAATCGTTCAAATTCCGATGTTGAATGGTATTAATGGCGTTGGAAATATTCCGCTCCTTCTCATTTAGCACCAGTGCTATTTCCTGAAGAGACAGTTCAGGATTAAGGTACATTTTCTTCCTGACAACCAATTCCTCAATTCGACGCATCAGGAGTTCCATATCCGAATCGGGCAACGCTCTCGATTTCGTTTTCACCTCTTCATTTTCAAGTTTATGGCTAATGGTGTTGTAAAAAATAGCAAAGAAGAACAGGAAGTAGTATGTAATGCTCAGGATGTTAATCGTGGGGACAGCCTGGGTTTTCAATAAAACGGAAATGAAAATCATAATTCCACCCAAACTGCCAATCGCATATCCGTAAACAATAAATCGTAACCACCGGATGTCGACTGAACGGAATGTGTCTGCCTGTTCGTTTAGTTTCCGGATTCTTTCAAGCTTCCAGAGGGAATTGATCATGATAAGGTTATAGAATACATACTGGATTTTGACTATAACATCGATGGCAAAAGCTGCATTAAAAACGAAAGAGTTTTCCTTGTAAAGGTTCTCCCAGATGTAATGATTGCCATTCACGAGACAGATTGCCAGAAAGGAAATCAGGAAAAAACCAAAAGGGAGAAAATGCGGCCAATTTTTTTTCCCTATTCGAAAATCTGAAGCGTGGCAGGTTTTAAAATAGAAGAAAAACAAGGGTACCCAAAGCAGATACAGTGGTTTATATATGAAATGCATGAAAGGGAACTGATTGAAAAAATCAATCCCTGCATCCATATTGAGGCTGTTAAAACCGTTGGTCAATACTTCTACGGAAGCATAGATGGCCAGCATCAGGCTTGGCTGATGCTTTCTCCCTTTGTGGAACAAAAGAACGGTAAGCACCAGCATGGTGTACATGATTAACAAATGGATCGCTTTTTCCATAACCATTTTTAGAATCCGGATTTGGTAAATTTATACAATTTGAAATGGTTGGCAAGTTGCGAACCGGAATAAAATAAAGGTCAACAATCGTGATTTTGTACCAATCAACGATTTCACTTCATTATATTTGGTCTCAATTTTAAAAAGTGTAATTTCAACACTAATAAATTGAAGCAAATTTGACTTTTTAGTTCGGGAACAACCGAACCGTTTTAACCTGCTCAGCAATATTTCGTCATCTAAATTAATTCAACATGAAAAGTGCACTATTTCTAATCGCTTTGTGTTTTGTTCTTAGCCATCTGGCAATTAGTCAGGAAATCATCAAACCTGCCGCTCTGGGCTTCGATGTTGAAAAAAGCGCTATCGCACATGGATCAATTGACACCTTTTCTTACAATTCAGTTACAGTTGGCACTATCCGAAAAGCATTAATCTACACCCCGCCCGGATACTCTAAAGACAAGAAATATCCTGTACTCTATTTGTTGCATGGCATTGGCGGCGACGAAAAAGAATGGCTCAACGGCGGCCATCCTGAAGTGATTCTGGATAACCTTTATGCTGAGAAGAAAATTGAACCCATGATCGTGGTGCTTCCAAATGGTCGGGCGATGAAGAACGACCGCGCAACCGGAAATATTTTCGACAAGGAAAAAGTGGAAGCTTTTGCCACGTTCGAAAAAGATTTGCTCAACGATCTGATTCCGTATATCAAAAAGAATTACCCGGTAATTAACGATGCTGAGCACCGCGCCATTGCAGGTTTATCGATGGGTGGCGGGCAATCGCTCAACTTTGGTTTGGGTAACCTCGACCGGTTTGCCTGGGTGGGAGGGTTTTCGTCGGCACCAAATACAAAAAAGCCTGAAGAACTGGTTCCTGATCCTGTAAAAGCAAAACAACAGTTAAAATTGCTCTGGATTTCGTGTGGTGATAAAGACGGTCTGATCAGTTTTAGCCAACGTACACACAATTACCTCGTAACCAACAATGTTCCGCATATTTACTACGTCGATCATGGTTACCACGATTTTAAAGTCTGGAAAAACAGTTTGTACATGTTCTCTCAGCTGATTTTTAAACCGGTTGATGTTGCATCTTTTGCACAGATCAGCAATGTTGGAAGACCGGCAGAATCCAATATCCGTTCGGCCAAGTATCCGCAGATTTTACCCAACGGACATGCCGTATTTCGTGTAAAAGCTCCTGAAGCACAAAAAGTGCAACTCGATCTGGGAAAGAAATACGATATGGTGAAAAATGCTGAAGGCGTTTGGGAAACGATGACTGATTCACTCAGTGAAGGTTTCCATTATTATTCCTTAATCATCGATGGACTTGCCGTTGCCGATCCGGCCAGTGAATCGTTTTACGGAATGGGACGAATGGCAAGCGGCTTTGAAGTGCCTTTCAAAGGCGATGCTTATTACGAAATCAGAAATGTTCCTCATGGCGATATTCGCATCAAAAATTACTACTCCAATGTCACCAATTCCTGGCGCAATTTTTACATGTACACGCCTCCGGGTTACGACCAGAATTCTACTGAGAAATATCCGGTTCTTTATATTTTGCATGGCGGTGGCGAAGACCAGCGTGGATGGGCGACCCAGGGCAAAACCGATTTGATTGTCGACAACCTGATTTCGCAAAAAAAAGCTGTTCCCATGATTGTTGTCATGGTTGACGGGAACCTGCCTGCCAATGGATTTGGAGAAGGTGCGTTAATTCTGTTTGAAAAAGAATTGAAACAAAGCGTCATCCCGTTTGTGGAGCAGAACTACCGGGTAAAAACGGATGCGAATTCACGGGCATTGGCAGGTTTGTCGATGGGTGGAATTCAGACACTGTATACAGGCATTAAAAATACCGACCTATTTGCGTACCTTGGAGTTTTCAGTTCAGGCTGGATTCAGCCCATGCAGAAAGATATTGCCGATGCACAATATGAATTCATGAAAAATAATGCAGACAAGATCAACGGTAATTTGAAGCAATTCTGGATTTCTCAGGGTGGAAAAGAGGATATTGCCTGGAAGAATTGTCAAACCATGATCGCGAAATTTGATGAGATGAAAATTAAATACGCTTATAGTGAATATCCTGGAGGCCATTCCTGGCCGGTCTGGCGAAATAACTTGTTCAACTTTGCACAACTGCTATTCAAATAATTAGTCAGAAATACCGATTAAAAAATGAAAACAGGAAAATGCAGATTCCTTCTGTTGGTTATCATGTTACTTGCTTTTGGCTATTCACTGAAAGCTCAACAACTATTTGTTGGCGCCAATTACCATCCGCACGACGATAAAAATCCGGAGAAGATTAAAAAAGACATTGAACTGATGAAAGCTGCCGGATTTACTTCGGTCCGATTGGGTCATCTGGCATGGGACAGCTATGAACCTTCGGAAGGGAAGTTCGACTTTGAATGGTTCGATTTGGTCATGGACGAAATGAACAAAGCGGGAATCAAAGTTATCCTGGATATTGCCATCCGTCCGGCGCCAATCTGGTTGCATCATAAGTTTCCGTCCATCGACATTGTGGATGCCAATGGCGATGTGCAATACCCCAACCATCGGTACATGGAAGATATCGGCGACCCGAATTATCAGAAATATGCCTTGTTGTTTACCGATGCCATCACAAAAAGGTATGCGAATCATCCGGCATTGCTGGCTTTTGGAATTGACAATGAATCGGGCGACGGCCGGATTTCCTATTCCGAAACAGCCAGGCAACGATTCATTGAATGGTTGAAAAAGAAATATTCCAATCTTGAAAACCTGAATAAAGCCTGGGCAACCCAACGCTGGTCGAGAAAACTGAATCAGTTCGAAGAAGTTGGTTTTCCAGTGGCTACCCATGCAACCGATGTACCTGAACGCATGCTCGATTTCAGGCGTTTTGTTTCCAATGAAGTCAACCAACTGCTTTTAAAAGTGCTCGACAAGGTCAATGCCAACGCGCCCAAAGCTTTGACTAATACTAATGCCTGGTATTACAGCGGAATGAAGTATTTCGACTATTCCCAAATCGCTTATTCCGGAAAGATGACCCGAGAAGGCTGTGGTTTTTATCCCGGAACAACATTAACCACCAACTGGGGTGTCATGAATGCCTTGTTTGGAATTTCACGGATTCAATTCGAAAGTACAAATCCTTTCTGGTGCAGCGAATTCACCACCATGACGGCTGTTCCAAATGCCATCCGGAAGCAGGCTTATTCCACTTTATTCTATGGTAACCAGATGGTTTGCGGCTGGACCTGGCAAAGTATGCATTCCGGAGAAGAACAATATCTGGAAGGATTGGTCGACTGGGACGGCATTCCAAACCGCAAGTACAATGAGTATAAGAAAATAGCTACCGAGTTTAAAAAGATTGAAAAATTCTTTCCGTATCAGCTTCAGGCAGAAGTTGGCCTGGCATTCTCGTTTCCAAGCCAGATTGCAAGCAGTTATTTTCCGGAACAGCATGATAACCAGTTGCAAGCCTGTTTCGATTTGTTTTATTGGCGAAACATGGATGCCCGGATCGTTGAAATCAGCCGGAGTTCGTTGAATTACAAAATACTGGTCGTTCCCGGAGTTGCAGTGATGGATGAAACAACAGCCACCAAAATTCGCGACTTTGTAAAAAATGGCGGAACAGCAATCATGACCAGCAATTCGGCCATTGTTGACGAATCCGGACAAGTTTTTGCTTCAACCCGTCCAGGTCGATTGAGCGATGTTTTCGGCATACGAATAGGAAGTTACGAAGAAACTGAAATGATGAATGAAGTTTCCAGAAAATCCTATAAAGGCAAAAAACTTGAATTTACCTATAAAGGAAAAGCCATTGATACAGAATCATCCCGTTTCGATCTTGTGGAACCGAAAGGCGCAGAAGTTCTTGGAAGCATTACCAGCCTGGATAAAGATTATCCGATCATGACTTCAAATAAATACGGCAAAGGCCGTGCAATTTATATTGGTCTGCCGGCCAATGGCGATGTGCTAAATCCTTTGCTGGATGAACTGATCGCGGAACTGGGCATTAAAAAAGGACCGGAAGTGCCTTCCGGAGTGATGGCCCGGCAAATCGATCAGAACCATTTCTTATACCTGAATGTAAGCGGTGAGACTAAAGAGATTCCAGTGAAAGGAAACTCCCACAGTATCCTGTTTGACAAGGATTACACGGGCAAATTCATCCTTGCACCTTATGAACCTGAATTTATTGAAATCAAATAACCTATTCCATATAAAAATTAATAGAGATCCTGATTTTATAAAAATTAGATAAACAGTGTTTTATGAAAAATAAGATAAATATTTCGTTGACAGTCATTTGTTTGACTTTGGTGATATCTCTTTCCAGTGAGGCTCAGAATTCAAACAAAAAACAACTCGTTCCCACGGTGACCATTCCTGCTCCTCCCGGATCGAAAGGTTTCGGCATGCCGCAACCCGGCAAGCCCGGCGCAACTCCGGCTCCAAGAAGGATCAGGGTTAGTGCAAGTGTAACCGAACAACGTGAAATCAAGCCCATACTTTTTGATTCGATCAGCATGAGCGATCCGTATATTCTGGCTGACGATGCAACCAAAACCTATTACCTGACCGGAAGCGGTGGCTGCATTTACAAAAGCACGGACCTAAAAAACTGGTCAGGTCCTTATGGCGCTTACGATACCCGCGGAACCTGGATGGAAGGGATCAACTTTGTCGCTGCTGCCGAAATCCACAAGGTGAATGGCAAATACTATTATGCAGCTTCATTTGGCGACCGGAAAGAACTGGTTGATGTGGTTCCACGCCGCTACAATGTGTACCGTCATCAAACCATGATTTTGGAATCAGATCAGGCTGAAGGTCCTTTCAAACTGAAGAATCCGGATCCAAATTACGATTATCTTCCTCATAAACTGGATATTATCGATGGAACCATTTATGTTGAAAATGGTCAGCCGTATATGGTTTTCGTCAATGAATGGATGCAAACCTTCGACGGAACCATGGAATATGTGAAACTTTCGCCCGACCTGAGCAAAACGATCAGCGATCCGGTGATGCTTTTCCGCGCTACGGAATCTCCTTGCCCGCTTGAGATGGTTGGCAACTGCGAAATGACTTATGGCCTGAAAATTCCGGGTTGGGTAACCGACGGACCCGAATTGTTTCACACCAAAACCGGAAAGCTGGGCATGCTATGGGCTTCGTGGGGTGCAAAACGATACCTCGAATGTGTGGCCTACTCGCAGTCGGGCACCATCGACGGTCCCTGGATTCAGGAAGAAAAACCATTTATTGACAATAACACCGGTCACGGGATGTTATTCCGGACATTTTCAGGAAAACTTTTGCTCTGCATCCATCATGCCGAAGGCGACGGTCCGCGGAAACCACAGTTCTGGGAAGTAGATGATTCAGGCGACAAACTGGTGCTTGGGAAGCGATATATTCCTTAGTGCTCTGAAATTACCTTGCAATCTTTATGCATTGACCTGATCTGGATTAGAAGAAGAAATATACAAATGAAACCTCCATGACAAAATATTGACAAACAGGAGGATGATTATAAACCAAATAATACTGACAGCGCTTTCTTTAAGCCTCACCCTTCGGGGGAGGTTTGGAGGGGGCTTAATTTTAAACAGATGAATAAAATATTTTTTAAGAATACGCTGATTGGATTATCAGGTTTTCTGGTTCTCTCATTTTTAATGGCATCAAAGCCTGTCGATAATAATGAACAGTGTGCTGTAGTTCCAATTTACCTCAATACGGCATACTCTTTTAAAGAAAGGGCTGCTGACCTGGTTTCGAGGATGACACCCGAAGAAAAACAAAGCCAGTTGGGGAATACCATGCCACCAATTCCGCGATTGGGAGTGAATCATTATGATGTTTGGGGCGAAGCACTGCACGGAGTGATGGGGCGAAACAACAACAGCGGAATGACCGCAACTTCCTTTCCAAACAGTGTTGCCGTTGGGTCTACCTGGGATCCGCAATTGATTAAGCGCGAAACTTCAGTCATTGCCGATGAGGCACGTGGGTTTAACCATGACCTGATTTTTACCTTGACCTATTGGTCTCCTGTTATCGAACCCACCCGTGACCCACGCTGGGGAAGAACTGCAGAAACCTTTGGAGAAGATCCGTTTCTGGTATCGCAGATTGGAGGTGGTTTTATCCGGGGATTAATGGGCGACGACCCCCGTTACCTGAAAGCTGTACCCTGTGGCAAACACTTCTTTGCAAACAACACCGAGTTTAATCGTCACTCCGGAAGCGCCAACATGGATGACCGCGACATGCGCGAATTTTACCTTTTGCCCTACAGAACCCTTATCAGGGAAGATAAACTTCCGGCCATCATGACCGCTTACAGCGCTGTAAACGATGTACCCATGTCGGCCAGTAAGTTTCTGGTAGATACCATTGCCCGAAAAACCTATGGGATGGACGGTTATGTAACAGGTGATTGCGGAGCAATTGATGATATCATTCGTGGGCACCACTATGCCAAAACCAATGAAGAAGCAACTGCAATGGGTCTGAAATCGGGTGTTGATACGGATTGTGGCGGTGTTTACCAGAATTTCGCCTTAAAATCACTGGCGCAAGGATTACTGA
>JBAWZG010000204.1:0-7909 GCA_037143155.1 Bacteroidia bacterium | reverse complement strand
GGTGGTGGTCGTTCCATGTTTATAGTTTTTAAAGTGGATTAACTAAACATAAACTTAAGACTGTGCAAACCAAAAAAGGTTGCCTCGTCAATCAAGTGTTTGGAAACATAAAAAATAGTATCCAAAATAATTGTTTTTCGTCTAATTTTAACTATGATAAATCTGGATCTTATAGAACGGCATACAGAAACGCTCTAAAACCAGTCAGGGCTTCACTTGGAGTGAAACCCTGACTAATAATTATGGTTTATTCTTTCTTATCAGTGTTTTACCACCAACTTTTCGCTGATTAACTCATCGCCAATTTTAACACGAACCAAATAAATACCGTCTTTCCAATTGCTTGTGTTTATCTTGCTCTGATTCCCTTTTATTTGGGCACTCTTTACTTTCAGTGTCTGTTGCTGATCATAGACTTCAAATTCCCATTGGGTATTTTCATCAACAATTTTTTCACCATCAGCTGATAACACCAAACTGGATTCACTGGTTGAAGGATTTGGAGTGAAAGCCATCAAATAAGTACCACAATTTGTTGTACTGCCCATATATCCGGTTATTGGCTGTATCGTATTGTTACAACCCGAAGCTGTATTCGTTGCAGTGACAATCACCTGGCCTCCAGGCGATGAATTTGTATAAATCGAAATGATGTTCTGAGAGGTATAGTTTCTGGTCCAGGCAGATGGAATAGTCCATATGTAATTTGAAAGTGGAACAGAACCGCTGTTCATAATATAAATTTGATAGGTTGTATTGGGGCACAACAAAAAGGTATTGCCCACTTGCATAGCCCTAACACCATTCGATTTGTATACATCAAATGTCATCTCACTGGCATCCGGGCCTTTAATCCAGATTTCTTTGTTTGCCGTGAAGGTTTCTCCAGAAGGCATACTAAAGGTATAAGTAATTTTTCCTTTGCCTTGGTAAGCTGAAGATGGTATTATATTTACATTTTTGCCTGTTCCGGTAGTAGCGCCATTAAATAAAGTGGAAGGTGTAAGCGCCCAAGTTATGTTTGTAGCATTAGAGGCAACATCCATCGTAGCTGGACTGGTTGAGCAAATAACGGTTGGGCAGGTGATTTGAGGGGCAAGGAAAAACTTTTTGACTTTGACATAATCAAAACTTGATGTTTGTGGAGCGGTTGGTGTAGCTCAATCCAAACAAGCTACTTGTTGGCTCAAAATAACATGCAATGGCCGAAAAGGAAAATATTGAGGATTGACTGAAACAAGTACAGTATTCTTTAACACGTTATCCATATAAAAATCAATTTTATCAGGAGTCCAAACACATTTGTAAACATGAAAGTTATCGTCCATTGATGATCCCATTGAAGCGTTATACCAATGGTAAAAATGACTGTTTCCGTCACAATAACCCGGGTTATAATAGCGGTGGCAATTATTTTCAAGTTTCATTGCTTCATGGTAGGGGGGATTAGATCCTGGGTGGTTACAAACTGTATAGCTCCAAAATTCTGAAATATCTATCTCATCGCCAGCACCGCCACCTTGCTCGCAAGGAATACCATCGCCCCCAATCGCCCAGAATGCAGGCCATGAGCCTTTTTGATGTGCATACTTGGCCCTGCATTCAAAACTCCCATATTGAAATGCACTATCTGAAGTGACTTCACCTGAAATATAATCGGCAGTATATGTGCGATTCATCCAATCTGTGAATGTATAGCCTGGTGAAGAAATTATGCTTAAATTTAAACAACTATTGGCTTGATTTACTGTATTTGCGCCATCAACCCAAATACCACAATCTTTTTTCCCATCGTGTGATACATTCCACTGGCTCCGGTTTAAGTTAGGTGTATCAAAATTATCGTAAAAAGCGGTGTACATATAATTCTGATTCTCCATTCGTGGATTAGACTGTGTATATCCTTTTACACAAATAAACAACATCATTGCTGAAATAAAATATATTGATTTCATTTTTTCGAAAATTTAAGTTGGTAATTAATTGAAAGTCCGTAAAAAAAACGGTGACGATAAAAACCCATCCAATTGTCTTTTAGCCTATATCCCACTTCAGGTGCAATTTCAATTTGACTTGAAGGAAATAAAATCCCTGCGTTAAAGACAATATCTGCAAATGAGTAGTTATTGCTGTAACCCATAACTTCTTTTGGATTTAAGTACACCCATTTTATATGCCCATAATGTTCGCTATCCGATAATTTTGTCTGCCCATATGACAGACTTATCGATGAATACAGACCGATTTTTTCTCTCTTTAAAAAATATTTTTTATACCCTATTGAAAAACTTGGCTCCCTATACCGAAATCGTAGTATATCGTTTTTGTTCGAAGAAATATAACATGTCCGATAATTAGCGCCAATAAGAAGGTAATTTTCTTGAAAAATTTGATATTGATAAAAAATTCCTAATCCGGGATTGAGCGGGAATAAATAATAACCCCTAATATTGCTAACATCGCCGGCGATGGCATTGCCTTGTTTTTCTTGAAAATGCATGAATGAACCGCTAAAAATAAGCCTATTTTTGCTTTCCTGTTTTGGGAAGTCTTTTTCTAAATGATTTGATACTTTTTCATGACTAGTTTGCCCATATATTGAGCAACAGCACAATACTAAAACACTGGTTAATATAAGTGATTTAAATTTTGCCATAAGATTAGTATTTAAAGGATTTACAATATACAATCGTTAAACGGACAAAACCAAAATGTGGGTTGGGTGGCGATCGTTCCATATAGGGGTGGATGAATAAACTTATACCATTAATCCCAAAGAGAATAAAAATGGTTACCCGCAAAACACTGTGTTTGGGAACATAAAAAATAATATCCTAAAAAATTGATTTTCATATAAAAATTCGCTATGATAAATCGAGAGCTTGTTGAACTGTATACAGAAACGCTCTACAACCAGTCAGGGCTTCACTTGGAGTGAAACCCTGACTAATCCATAACACGCATCCCGAAACACGCAACCCGGGTATACTCTGGTCGTTGCTTTCAATAAATTGATATATAATACTTTAATATTGAAATTTTTGGATATTCACAATACCAGGTTTGCTTATGTGAGTAGAACAAAATAATTAAAGCACTTTAATGCCTAATACGAATTCAAGTTTTGTATATCCTGTTTTCCAATTATGGTCATTTAGCATTAAGTTTCTATTTGTATTATAACGTGTTTCAAAGCTTAATCGTTTGTAATCTATGCCAACTCCAAAGGCCATATTTATTGACGGAAATAGTTTGTAAGACAAATAATAAGAGTTTGATAAAAACGCAGTTGATTTGAAAAGAAACGGCGAATTGTAAAAGAAAAAGCCATCAATAAATAGTTTCATGTCTTTCTTCAGAGAAAAGTTGTGTCTTAGGCCGAGTGGAATGTCAATAGAACTATATTCTACATGCGAAGTTGAATTCTCCACACTTGAGGTTGCATTGAAGTATTGAAAAGTCGGCTCAAATATTACGCTCCATGTTTTCATATGCCATGGGATAACAAATTCTAATTCAATGCCGATTCTTGGGATGAGTTTTGTGCCGAATTCGAATTTTGAATTTGGCGAAGATGAAGTTCTGTTGTTAAATATTAAAGTTGTACTACTTATTCCAGGTGTCAGTTTTAAATGAATTAAATCCTTAGAACCATCCTCTCCATATTTTAGTGCTGTTTGACCAGTTGCATTGTTATAGTTTTCAAAATATTTGATCAATGCTTTTTTCCCATAGTTTAAATTTGCCAATTCATTCATGTTGGTTTCTGGGTAGTTCAATTCCGAGGCAAGCTGTTGACGGAATTTATTGTTGAAAGATGACTGTGAGTTGCTGATCATGTACTCTTTACAAATTAACTGCACAATTGCAGGGTTATTTACAGAGTAGAAAAAACGATCTAAGCTGCCTTCTTTGAAATGATAAAGGGAGGCTTTACCTTCAATAAGTACTTTAAGGAAAAGAGTTTCTTCTGACCAAACTGGTTCCTTATCTTTGGACAATGATTCCAGTTTCCATGGCGATCGGTCTATTTGCACAGTAGCTCTGATAAACTTAACTATTCCTTCAATGCCAAATTCTTGGATGGATTTAATATTTCCAATTTTTCTTTCACTGTTGTCAGTAAGCTTATAGTCAAATTCTGTCGGATTGTTCTTTGGGTCGGTACTTTTGATGAAGCATTCGATTCTCTTGTTGTTGTCGTCGATAAAATAACCTTTCAGATATTTGATCTGACTAAATGAGCAGATTGAAATTAGCAGCAAAATAGAGAGAACTATGAATCTTTTCATAATACAATTGTTTCCATTAATGAATATTAAAGCAAATACCTATTTGTCAAATTTAACAATAATAGTGATGGTATTTGACATCACACCAATGTTTGGAAACATAAATATGAGTATTCAAAAAACATGATTTTTTCAAAAAAATCACTATGATAAATCGGTAGTTTATGGAACGGCCTGTTGAAACGCTCAAAAACCAGTCAGGGCTTCACTTGGAGTGAAACCCTGACTAATCCATAACCCGCATTCCATAACCCGCATCCCGAAACCCGCAACCCGGTTAAACACTGTTCATCGCCTCCACCGGATCCAATCGGGAAGCTGAAAGCGCAGGAATGAAACCGGCCAGAATACCAATCACCCCGGAAATGGTCAATCCCAAAATCACATTTGATAAGGTAAGCGAAATGGTCATGCTCGAGGCAGCGCTGAAGATGAGCGTTCCAATGAAGACAAGGATCAGTCCTATAAAACCTCCAAGGAGAGAAAGCACAACCGCTTCAAAGATAAACTGAAGCAGAATGAAATATTTTTTTGCCCCGATAGCTTTTTGAATCCCAATGATCTTTGTCCGTTCTTTGACTGACACAAACATGATATTGGCAATTCCGAAACCTCCGACTAAAATGCTGAACCCACCGATGATCCATCCGGCTAAATTGAAAACCTTGAAAAAGATGTCAAAGCGGTTCGAAATCAGGCTGACTTCGTTAATGGCGAAATCGTTTTCTTCCATCGGTTTAAGCCGGTGAAGCGTTCTCATAATCCCTTCCAGTTCGGCCACAAATTCGTCGCGGTCGGCATCCGGTTTGGCTTTCACATTAATGGTTTGCCCCTGGTCGCGATCACGCACATCCACCATGCTCATGGCATATACCACCGGAATGTGAACCCGTTTATCCATGCTGGTGCCAAACATATCGGTGCCTTTCTTGGTATACACGCCGATAATCTGGAATCGGTGTCCCTGCATTTTTATCATTTTGCCAATCGGGTCATTCTGATCAAAAAGTTTGGTCGCCAGTTCGCTTCCAATGATTGCCAGGCTGGCCCCCGAATTCGATTCCGACTCAGTAAAATAGCGGCCTTTCTCTATTTCCAGGCTCCAGGTATTGATTAATTCGTGGGTAGTGGCGAGCACTTCGGTGTTTTCTGCCTTGCTGTTTTCGTATTGCACAGTCCGGTTAAAACCGAAAAAGAAAACTGCATCCTGAATGTTTCTTGATCTGCGAATCAGTTCCTCGGTTTCTTCGATGTTTGGTTCCGGGCGGTTCAGGTATTTCCACCAGGGATATTCCGATTCGCCTTCAGGTGGTGCCCATGGCCATTTCTGAATATAAACCATGTTGCTTCCCAGTGAATTCAGGCTGTTCCGGATGTAATTTTCCAGCGAATCAATCACCGTGAAAACAGAGATAATGGCAAAAATGCCGATGGTTATCCCCAACAGCGAAAGAAAAGTACGCAGTTTGTTCCCCTGAAGGGAATTGTATGCAAACGAGAAACTCTCCAAAATTAACCGGGTTAATAGCATTTTCTTTGATTTGAATGGTAAAGATAACAATCCTGAATCTGAAAATTAGTTGCGATTTTCTGAAATGATTACAGATTTTGAAGAAATTTGAAAAAATAAATGGAATATGCAATGTTACAATAAGCTTAATTAGTCGGATTCGTAGGGGAAAAAATCAAGCTGTTTTATTATCTTTGACGCCAAATTAGAAACGGACTATAGATGAAGGACTTAAAAAAAATCAAATCGGCCTTAATTTCAGTGTATCACAAAGATAAGCTGGATGAGATCGTAAAGAAATTACATGAATTAAACGTTACTCTATATTCAACCGGCGGAACACAATCATTCATTGAAGAATTGGGAATTCCGGTTATCCCTGTTGAAGAACTGACCAGCTATCCATCCATATTGGGTGGACGCGTGAAAACTCTGCACCCAAAGGTTTTCGGCGGAATTCTGAACCGAAGGGAGCACTCAGGCGACAAGCAGCAAATTGCTAAATATGAAATTCCTGAAATTGACCTGGTTATTGTGGATTTGTATCCTTTTGAAGAAACAGTCGCTTCAGGAGCTTCGGAAGAAGATATCATCGAAAAAATTGACATTGGCGGCATTTCGCTCATTCGTGCAGCAGCCAAGAACTTTAACGATGTGATTATAGTTTCTTCCCGAAATCAGTATCAGACTTTGCTCGATTTACTGATTAAAAAGGAAGGTGCTGCTTCGATTGACGATCGCAAAGAATTTGCCCGCCTGGCTTTTGCCACTTCATCGCATTACGACAGTGCCATCTTCAATTATTTCAATGGTGAAAAGTCTGAAGAAGCCCGGATCAGTGTCAACAACGGACAGGTTCTACGGTATGGCGAAAACCCTCACCAATCGGCCAGTTTCTTCAAATTTAACAACAGCAACTCGGAGATCACCCTTTCGAATGCCAAAGTTCTACAGGGCAAAGCACTTTCATACAACAACATGCTCGATGCTGATGCGGCCTGGAAATCGGCCAGCGATGCATTCTATTCGGTCACTGATATTGAAGATAAAGTAGCTGTTTCAGTAGTTAAACACCTCAATCCGTGTGGTCTGGCAGTTACCGGTAACATCATGAAATCGCTCGAACTGGCATGGGCCGGCGATCCGGTAAGTGCATTCGGAGGAATCATCTGTTTTACCGGAAAGGTGGATCAGTTAATCGCCGAATGGTTCGACAAGCGCTTTGTTGAAATTATCATTGCTACCGGGTATACTCCGGAAGCCTTGCTTGTTTTAGCGAAAAAGAAAAACCTTCGGGTATTGGAAACACCTGTTAAACCTGAGATTGCCGGAGAAAAACTTTACCGTTCCATCAGCGGAGGTTTGTTAATTCAGGATGAGGACGAAGGTTTGGAAACTGAATTTACGAATGTCACAAAAATACAGTTCGACAGCAATAAAATGAATTTGTCGAAGTTTGGTATTACTGCATGCAAGCATTTGAAAAGCAATGCAATTGCACTGGTTACACAAAATCCGGACGGATCGTTCTGGCTTACAGGTGCCGGAATGGGTCAACCCAACCGGCTCGACAGTTTACGCCAATTGACCATCCCCCGATTTAATCTGAAAGAAGGAATCCGCATGGAAGATTCGGTCCTGATTTCAGATGCATTTTTCCCGTTCCGCGACAGTGTTGAAGCTGCCAACGAATTCGGAATCAAATACATTGTAGAACCTGGAGGAAGCATCCGCGACGAAGAAGTGATCGCAGCCTGCGACGAATATGGTATTGCAATGATTTTCACAGGAGTCAGGCATTTCAAGCATTAAAAAAGGAAAGAGTCATTAGTCATTGGGAAAATTTGCCAATGGCATTTTACCCATGACTTTTTCAGAATGACCAATGGCTCATATTTTAAATTTTAAACAAAGAAAAAACAAATATACAAATGGGATTATTTTCATTTTTAACCCAGGAAATTGCCATCGACCTTGGAACAGCGAATACAATTATTATCCACAACGATAAAATTGTAGTCGACGAACCTTCGATCGTTTGCATCGACCTGAAAACCGAAAAACTCGTTGCCATTGGCGAAAAAGCCCGGCAAATGCAGGGAAAAAC
>JBAWZG010000203.1:0-7917 GCA_037143155.1 Bacteroidia bacterium | reverse complement strand
ATACCGATTTGATGGAGAGAAGAAACTCTCTAATGACAAGTTTGTTTTTGTATAGGAAGTTTGCAAACATTTAAGGTTTCAGATATTTAATAAACATAAATACTAGAGCTCCACTTCATGTCTCTGAATATCAATGCGATTGTTCTGGATTGTCTTTCAGCTCATAAAAACGACCCAAATCAATAAAGAAAACAGAAGTTACCACCACCCATCCTTTAAGGATATCGGCTCCAACTTATCACGGTCAATCCTTTCCACTGGAAGGAGAAAAACCATTGCTGAAATTAAGTACGAGGCCAGCCAGTACATATTAAAGCGAGGGAGGAAAAGATTGTAATCTTGATCACGATACTTCTACAACCTTACCTGATAATTTTGGATATGTTACCCTAATCTAATTCCTACTATTTGTGAAATAGAAAAGGTCCATTTTGCAATTCATTTTAAGCAATGTGTTAATTAATTCATTAATTAATTTATATGTATTCTATTGTATTATAGAGTATTTATATCTATTTTTGTTAATTGTTTTTGTGATTGTTGTTAAATCTTTCAATACTCGTAATTAAATGTCAGAAGCAAAGTTTACTCATTTTGATTTGAAGCTGGTGGAGCCTGCTTTTGGCTCGACACTTACGGATTTGGTTATTGAGTTAGATTACCTTCGCAAAAAGGTGCTTGGTGGTTCAACTCATCCAAAGGTTTTTTTTCAATTAAAGCAAATCTTTCATACCCTGGAAAGTATAGGCTCGGCACGAATTGAGGGAAATAATACGACTATTGCAGAGTATACTGAAACAAAGTTAGTCGAAGCAAAAAATGTTCCTCAGGGAATCAGGGAAATTCAGAACATTGAAAAGGCGATGGAATTTATTGAGGAAAACGTTAAGGACAATCCAATAAATAGAGCTTTTATCAGTGAGATGCACAAGATGATAGTTGATGGCTTACAGCCACCACCAGAAGGCGAAGGTGACCATACTCCAGGTCAATACAGACAAGAAAACCTCAAAATTCAAAAGTCTAGTCATCAACCTCCGGAATGGTTAAGAGTTGAAGATTACATGACCGAACTACTTGATTTTGTTGGTAAGGAAGATAGCCGCAAATACGATTTGATAAAAGCTGCCATAGCACATCATCGCTTTGTTTGGATTCATCCATTTGGTAATGGCAATGGTCGAACAGTCCGATTGTTTACCTATGCTATGCTGGTTAAGACTGGCTTTAATGTCAATGTTGGACGTATTATAAATCCTACTGCTGTTTTCTGCAGTAATAGAAATGATTACTATTCAAGGCTTTCAGAAGCAGACAAAGGAACCGATAAGGGATTGTTAATATGGATTGAATACGTTTTAAAAGGACTAAAAGAGGAAATCGAAAAAATAGACAAGTTATCTGATTATAACTACTTGAGAAAAGAGATTTTACTTCCAGCTCTAAATCATTCGTTGGAAAGAAAATACATTAACAACGTTGAAGCAAAAATCCTAAAAAAGGTAGTGGAAAAGCAGCTTGTGCAAGCAGCTGATTTGAAAGAAATTTTTGTCGGAAAGGTGGATGCTGAAGTTTCAAGGCAAATTAGAAAACTTATTGACAAGAAAATGCTGGTTCCTGAAAGCGAAGGTGCCAGAAAATATGTTATACGTTTTGACAATAATTATCTTCTCCGGGGAATTATTAAATCTCTTGATGAAAGAGGATTTTTACCTGTACATGATGAAGTAATATAGGTCATATCTGGATGTAAAAATTCAATTGGCTAACCAGCTTAATTAATGGGTAAAAGGATTTTGAAGAGCAATTATTTTGTGCGTGCTTATTATAAAGACCTGCTATAGAATATCCTGGAACTATGGGAAATCATTATATATAAAATTACAATATAAGTTTATTCCATATCGGAATACGGAATAATATATTATAAATCTTTGTTATTCAATAAATAAAATATTAATATTGCATATCGGAATATGGAATATTAAAGATCATGAAAGCACTTCAACCTACGATGAGCCCATTGGACGTGGTGGTTTTACTAAAAATCATCAGTTTGGGAGACCAATCCTGTAATCAAAAACCATTGGCTGAAGCATTATTTATGAGTCAGTCGGAAATTAGTAAATCATTTGCACGCTCCAGGTACGCCGGACTTTTGGATCCTTCAGGGAAAAAAGTTAGAAAACTGGCATTTATGGAATTTTTACAATACGGCATCGCATATGCATTTCCGCAACAACCGGGAGCAGTAGTTCGCGGTATTCCAACAGCGCATTCAGCCTCTCCACTAAACGAAGTCATTCAAAGCACCGAGCCTTACGTGTGGCCATCAGGGAAAGGCACATTACGAGGACAAAGCATAATTCCACTTTATCCATCGGTGGCTGATGCCGTTCAAAATGATCCGAAATTATACGAATTACTTGCACTTGTAGATGCGCTTAGGGTAGGCCGTGCAAGAGAAAAGGAAATTGCCATAGTCGAACTACAAAAAAGGATCTTAAATGGAGAATAGAACCATAAATATTTCAGTTGTTGCCGAAGTGGCCCAAGCACTCAAAGAACTCAAAGACCAGATGGTATTTATTGGAGGGGCTGTGGTTAGTCTTTATGCTGATGATCCAGCAGCTGATGAAATTCGCCCAACAGGCGACATCGATATGACTATCAATCTGATGAATTTTAGCAATTGGGTCCGAATGCAGGAGAGGCTTGCTCAACTTGGATTTTATCCAGATCCATACGGACATGCTATTTGTAGTTACAAATACAAAAACATCCCAGTTGATATTATGCCAGCAGAAGATGGTCCGCTTGGACCGTCAAATAAATGGTACAAATTGGGATTCGAAAATTTATGGACTGTGAAAGCAGGGGATGAAGAAATTCAAATTCTATCTGCTCCGGCATATCTAGCTACTAAATTTGAAGCATTTAAAAGTAGAGGTAACGACTACCGAACAAGTCACGACTTTGAGGACATCATATACATTCTGGACAATCGAATAACGATTGTTTCAGAAATTGAATTGGCTCATTCACTTATCAAAGATTTTCTCCATCAGGAAATTGATAAAATTCTTCAGAATCCATATTTGGAAGAAATACTTTCAGCCCATATTCATCCCTTCATGTTTGATGAAAGATTTTCGATTGTTTTAGAGAAAATGAACCAGATACTGGAATGTACAAATTCATAATAACCTTCGTGAAAACAGAGCAGGTTTAAACCATATTACAGAGATAGTTCTCTCCTCCAATTTTTCTCAAAATTATTGATCGCATCCCGGAAAAGTCAAGGGTTTCATGCACGGTCTTCGATATTTAATCCGATGGCTGAGCTTGTCGAAGCCCGCCCTTGACTATATTCCGGTCTGCTCAATGTGCAATTGGCTCAAAATTAATTGGCGAGCCAGAAGCCTTAAAAAATCCGCCGGGCAGCGGTAACTTAAAATGCAAACAAATTTATTTACTCCACGCGACTTGTTTAATTCAACATTGTGTGAAATCGAGATCAGTTACAAACCCAAGTACAAAGCATCCGAATTACCCAAAGTAGTAACATCAGCAGATGCTTATGGATGTTTAAAGGATGTCTTCCCAAGTTTGGATTACAGGGAATATTTCTACATTCTTTGCCTAAACCGTAATAACAAAGTACTGGGATATTGCCAGATTTCAGCCGGAGGTTTATGTGGCACAATTGCAGACGTTAGAATGATTATGCAAACAGCTCTGAAATCATCAGCAACCTCAATTATCATAAGCCACAATCATCCGAGTGGGAATCTGGTACCCAGTGATGCTGACAAAGATCTTACTAAGAAGATCAGAGAGGCAGGTAAAGTTCTCGACATTGCAGTACTGGATCATTTGATCTTGACTTCAGAATCTTACTTTTCCTTTGCCGATGAAGGATTATTTTGAAGATCCTTGAATTCAGAAATGATATTGAAGGAAGGTTCTTTTCAGAAATAAATGTAACAAAATGAAGGATTTTTATCGGCTTACAATTGATTTTCGTCACAAATAATCTATTGTTGACTTTTCATCAAATACTCATTAAAGTCTTTAAATTCAGGGAAGATAGTCTGGGATTGATTAACGGCTGAAGGAAACAAACTGATGATTTGGTTGGCAGCATTCATTCCGGCAACATCATTATCCAGAAATAAATTAATCTGGTCAAAATTCATAATTTGGTTTTGAATTTGCTTCAGGTGCGAAACAGAGTTTAAAATAATGGTTGTGTTTCCCGGTGAAGATTGTTTAAAATAAACCAAGGCAGAAAGAAAATCCATGAATCCTTCAAAAACATTTACTTTTCTGATATTCCCCGGAATGGTAGTGATCGATTTTGGACTGTTTCCTCCTTTCCATTTTGGATTCCGCAATTCGTAACCTGACAGATCGTTTTTAAATGCCAGAGCAAAATACTTTTTTGTTTTACCGGTATCCAAATTTTTAACCGTGTAATAGGCTTCTTCAATATATCTGAATGCAATTTTTACAGGAATTCTCCGACTTTCCAGGTATTGAATTAACGCCCGATTTTGCAGTTGTTTAATATGCTGGATATTAATTGGAGGTTCTGAAATGATTTTTGATTTCTGATGGTCAAAAAAATAATTTACCGCTGTGACATTTGTTCCTGAAAGGATTTGAATCGCAGCTCGAAAATCCACCCGATGCATCTGGCAAACTAAATCAATGATGCCACCACCTGCTCCCATTCCAAAATCATACCATAGGTTTTTGGTCAGATCCACTTTAAAGCTCGGGGTTTTTTCGTCACGGATTGGTGATTTGTACCAAAGATTCCTCCCTTTAGTGGTTGTCGGTTGTATCCCGGTTTTTAAAAGATAATCGGCAATATTTATTTGGTTGGCTTCTGAACTATTCATTTGAGTTTATTTTTGATGTGTTAATAGATGGGAGGTGATAGAGTTCCAATCATTCTTATGCTAGTAGCTGTAGTTTTTTATATTGCGAACCAATAATCCGGTTTTTAATGCACTTTGTGCACTATTTAGTTTAACTATTTGTAATTCAGATTTATATACAGTGCATTGAAAAAATAATGAATGCACTTTACTGCACTGTTATCTTTTTTTGTGCACTGCCTAAGATTTTACTTTGAGTGCATAGAGTGCATTAAGTGCATTGATGAAATTCAATTTGTGCACTCATAGAACAATTGATTATTAGATGTTTATGCACCATAGTGCATTAAGTGCATTGATTAATTAAAAAATAGGCATATACTATTAAAATTGCAGATCAGCCTGGGAGTCTTCAGCAATTCCAAATCGTATGAAAGATTTCCCATTTGCTCGCCTTTCTTGAATCTTTCCCTTCAACCGGTTAGAGAAAGCGGCATACGTTTTAAGATTCTTCGTAAAATTTGCATTCCGCTTTAGCCATCTATCTTCTTTATATTCTGGATATTCTTCAAGGAATTCAGTATGAAGTAAGTTTTTGTCGTAGTCGAATCCGGATCGAAGTTCACCGCGTTTAATCTTTTCGTCAAGGAATTCAACCAGATCAATATTCGTATGTTGTATTTGTTTTCGTTTGTCAAGGTTTATTGGATCCGCTTCTAACACTCCATATTTAAGATAAAGGGATACACATTCCATCATTAAATTGTCGAACATTAACCATTCGATCTTATTCCAATCTCTAAAAAACCATGCGCCAAACTCATCTGCAGGTGAGAACTCAGCATTGTAATGGTCCGCCAATTCATACTCAATAACCCGATCCTTTGCACTTGCTCCTTCAATCCGGAATGTGTCATTGGCCGCAATCAGAATCTTTGCCCGAATATTGAAAGGATGCATGTTTTTCCTGTCAACCGTTATCGCATCTGAAATATCATTGAATAAACTTTCAATACTGAATTTTTTCTGAAGATCGTTAAGAAAGACAATCTGGGTGTCGATTTTTGCCGATGAATATTTGTGTTTATTCGTTGGATCGAAATCCTTGCCGGAAATTTCGCAGACATTCTTTATTTGTGAAATAGCACGCCCAAGCAAAGTTTTACCGGTTCTTCCTTCAGCGTTGTCAGATATACTTGAATCAGTAAGGGTTACCGCTTTCAACTTTGTTTCGTAAAAACTATGAAGCAAATACCCAATCATTGTTTTGAGTGCCAGAAACCGTGATTCATTCTTTCCTGAGATGTTCCAGAGAAATTCCCGAAACATCCCAGATGATGAATATTTTTCGAACTCACGATCTTTTATCTGGTCACGAAAGACATACCCATTGAGTTTCTTGTAAGGAAATAATTCATAGCCATCTGCATTACATCTTACAAATCCATTCTTGTAATAAATGAAGCTTTCATCTTTTGAGTCGGTGTTTAACACCAAATCTTTCTGTACCCCTAACATGCTCAACTTTTTATCGTTAAAGAAAATAGCTGGCGATGTGTAGAATTTCGAAAGCAGTTCTTCCCTGGTTATTCCATCTTCATCCAGGTAGTATTCATTCAATGATTCGCAATATTTGATTACTTCATCCTGAATCCGGGTAATTGGAATCACTTCAATAATTCTTCGATGAATTTTTACGAAGATGTACTCATGATTAACATCATACCGCCGAAATCCTTGACTTCTAAGAAATTCGATGAATTTCAAATGATCGATTTTCCATTCAAAATCACCTTGTTTGTTGATGATCTTGGCATACCAAAACTTGTAGAGTACGAATACTTCTTCTGGTTTAACGTATACCTCAGGTAAATATGCTAATTCCATTTTTTCGATATTTATTTCTGTGTATACTATCCATTGGCTCTTAAAAATGGATACTCTTCAGCATCATCTTTACTTCTTATCCGAAGATCTTCCATGTATCTGAAAACATCGAGCCTTTTAACATAGGTGCGATTTTCAGGTTGGTAGTATGGAAGTTCTTGTTTTATCATTGCTTTGCGCAGTGTATGCTGAGTGCAACCAAATTCCTTGCATGCTTTGGCAATTGTCAACCATTGTTCTGGATTTTCAACAGTCGTCTCTTTCTTCTCTTCTAAAAGTCTTGAAACACATTTTTCAATCATTGGCTGAAAAAGTTGTTCAAATGCCTCTTCAAATTTTTCTTTTTTCATGGTTCCTGGTTTAAAAGTTTTGAATGATTTGACGGATTGCAAAGCGAAAAAACTCGCTTTGATTGATTTGCTGTTGCTTACAAAAGGACTTTAATCTCTTTACTTCATTTGTGGATGCTTTAAAGCCCAAAAGCTTTGGCCTGGCTTCTTTCCTTGGAATTTTCAGTTGCTCATTCATGATAAAAAAGTTTATAATATTTGTTTTAAATGAATTTATGCCAAAGGTTAAACCAATGCCCAAATTGCGAAAGGACAGATTTAGACAGTAGTATTCAATTGCCTATGAGACTGTAATTAAATAACTTGATTGTTTTCGTGTTGCAGTTTGTGATATAAACCTGTTTTGAAGAATTCAGTATTTGCAGCTTGTTTCGCTTTACAAATTGTCCCGTATCCGGACAGATTGTGCAAATAATTTTGCTACCTTTGTACATACAAAATGGTTTAAGTGATTAATAATCATTTAACTCTATTCTTAAAAGACCCGCGTCGTCTCCAAACATCAGCGGGTCTTTTCTATTTATTCAGATTTGGCACATTGTCCTTTTTACGGGACAATATGCCCATTGATTATTATTGGCATTGTCTCTTTTAGAGGACAATACCAGCATAAATTAGTTTCGAATCTGTCCTTTTCTTTGGACACATTCACCGTATTTATTCCAATAATTTTCTGTTTGCATCGTCTAAAATGCTATTTTCAAAATCTTCCAAATAAATCTGAGTTGTTTTTTCGTCCGGGTGTCCCAATGCCTCAGAAATAACTGCAGTGGGTGTTCCCTTACTCTTCATAA
>JBAWZG010000202.1:0-7965 GCA_037143155.1 Bacteroidia bacterium | reverse complement strand
ACGAATATCCTTTACCGAAGCAATCCTGAAGTTTTAGCAACTTTCAGGAACCTTTGCAAAATGGCTTTGGACAACTTCAACGATGCAAATTATTCATTGGTGATTGATTATTGTAAAAATGAAAATATTTCGCCCGGCGGTTCAGCTGATTTGCTTGCAGTAACTATTTTTGTGTGGTCAGTGATGAGAATGCAATCCTTCAATAAAACAGATAAATGACTTTTGAAGATACCGATTTTCGGCAGGAGACACTTGATCTCGACAATCCTTTTGATGTCAGATTAGTAAAAGATTTTCTTTTACTGCTTGGTTTTGAGTTTGATCCAACGGAGGTCGAATGCACGATGATCGTGTATAACCTGAAGGGCGAATTGGTAGGGACAGGCTCACATTTGGGCAGGATTTTGAAATATGTGGCTGTGGCTCCTAAATTTCGAGATACTACCGCTTTTGCTTTGATCGTAACTTATATGACAGAGAAGCTTTTAAAGATCTATAAGCACACATTTGTTTTTACACGTCCGGAGAATTCGATTCGCTTTCGGGGCTTGGGTTTCACCGAAATTGCATCGGCGGAACCACTTTTCACCATGCTCGAGTTTGGGTTTGAGTCGATATTTACCTACCAGGATTATTTGAAAACTTTGAAGGTTAAGACAAAAACCAAGGCTGTTGCATCCCTGGTGGTTAATTGCAATCCGTTTACCAACGGGCATAAATTCCTGATTGAAAAAGCTGCTGCCGAAAATGAGGTAGTTTATCTGTTTGTAGTACAGGAGGATCTATCGGTTTTTCCATTCAAGGTCAGGTGGGAACTTATCCGGAAAGGGATTGCACATCTCCCAAATGTAGTGATGATTAGCGGTGGAATGTACATTGTTTCCGGAGCAATTTTCCCTTCCTATTTTCTAAAGAATGAAACGGTGAGTGATGTGATGCAGAAACAGGCAGAATTGGATGTGAGGACTTTTGCAAATTACATTGTCCCGGTTCTTGGAATTACAAAACGTTATGTAGGAACTGAGCATTACTGCAAAATCACTGAAGCGTATAATCTGGCTATGAAAACAATTCTGCCTGCCTATGGCGTTGAAATAATTGAAGTTACAAGAAAAGCCAGTGGTTCAGGAGTAAACAGTCTGCCGGATTATATCAGTGCATCCAAAGTGCGTAAGGCAGTCAAAAATGATCAATTGGAGAAGATTATCGACTTTTTGCCCGACTCAACCCGCGAATTTCTTTTTTCTGATGCATCGCTTGATATCCGTCTGAAAATTAAATCGGGAACAGGAAGACATTAGTTTGTGAAATTCCTGATTCTTCCACACTCATGGATTGAATCCGTTAATTCAGTGAACCAGTTTTTACAATTAAACGATTGGACATTCTATCCTGCTCTTCCGGATTCCAAATGATTTGCCATTTCGGTTTTTTGGCTCAAGAATTGGCCGTATCGTTTTGAAGCTGCTTCAATTTCATTTTTGGTCTTCGGTATGACTGGTTGAAAATAATCCATTTCAATTAAGACTTTGTCTTTCATTTGCCGGCGTTTCCATATTCCGCAAACCTTTCCATTTATCACCAGAGTTGGTCTGAATAAACCATTCTCAGAAATTGTTTTTTTGTGAACATCAGCAGGAAGAGAAGCGCTTCGGTCACGATAGCTGATAATGAATTCGTCATAGGCCGGAAGCAAATAAGCTTCCCCTTTCTTATAGGCAGAAGCCTGATATGAGCCTGAATGCCAGTATATCTGTTCATCAATTTTTTCTGATACAAAACCTGACTTGATCAGTTCCAGTGCATTTTTAGCATCTTTCACGGGCAATCCCGACCACCAGATAAAATCCCGGATTGTTGCCGGTCCATGGCTGGTGAAATAGCGTTTGGCAAGCTCAGCCAGAGCAGCTTCGCGGTTAAATGAACTGGTTTTTGGTACCCATTCTTCGAGCAAAGTATAGGTTTGATTTTTACCATTTGGCATACCACTGCAAACGATCCCATCCAACTCGCAAATCAGCATCAAATGATATGCACGTTGTCCTTCAGTAGAAATTCCGGCATTACGGAACTGATGCAAAATTTCTTCCCGGGTCAGGTGTTTTCCTCCAACCAGTAATTTTTCAACCACTGATTTGCTTTTGTTAATTGTTGACTCGCTGAGTTCAAGATCCCGGTGTCGTGAGCGGAGAAGCGATTTGATGTGGGGAGCAGTTAATTCGAGTATCCAGTATATATCCGCTGATGACACCAAATGCCAGGTCGGTCTTAATAAATGCGTCCTGATGATCTCTCCTCTTTCAAATGCCTCAGTCACGGTTGCGTCAGTCATACTGGTTAAACGGGCTCCAATGGCCCATTTTACCATACCAAAATCCTGAGCCTGCATGGCTCCCATCCAGTAAACCAAATCCTGCACTTTTCGAAATTCCGTTGCTGCAATTTGCTGGTTTTGAAGTCGGATTGATGAGATTTCTTCGGAGGTCATTTATTTTACAATCAGTTGGTTGGATAAGTTTTCGTTCGTTTTGACCTGAACAAAATATGATCCGCTTTTAAAATTGCTGAAATCAATGATCGCAGCAGAAGTTCTTTCAGTCAACGTTTTCGAATAGATGATTCTTCCTGCCAAATCAATGACTAATAGTTGAGTTCCTGAAGTGAGAAATTCAGATTCGATGGTTAATTTATCGTTCACCGGATTTGGATAAAACTTTGTCGCAGTCAAACCTGTTTCCGGAGCAAAAGTTGGGTAGCTGGCCGTTGTGATTTCAAGCCAGTTCAGGTTGAATAATCCTTTGTTGGTGAATATCTGCAGCTTATGTTTTCCTGCTTTGAGTGTTGCGCTGGTTGTGAGGGTTTTCCAGGTTTGGGTTCCTCCGGTCGACGGAATCTGAAGGACTTTCAGTATAAGTCCGTTTTCACGAATAGCGAGACTGGTCGCCGCGCTGGCCGCCAATCTGAGAAACACATTGTAATCACCTGCTACCGGCACATCAATGTTATATTCGAGCCAGTCGCTGGCATCTATCTTATTCACATCGGCAATGCCCGAAATGTCCTGGGTTGCTTCAAGGGTAACTCCCGACATGGTGGTATAATTTTCGGCTTCCATTCGTGCCGGAATAACAGTATACCTTGAGGTATCCCGTACCGGATTGAAATTCAAATAAATATTTCCTAAATCGGTAAGCTGTCCTGAAGTGGGTTTAAGCAGGTCGAGGTAAGGAAATGCTCCGGAGCGGTTGCCGTTAAACCACGAATATCTGAAAACCGAAGTGTCGCTTTCGAGGTAATCAATTGCACCCAACATATATGCTTTTTGCATATCCAGCGTAATTGTTGGCTGATCCCAGCAGGCAAATTCAGTCAGCCATATTGGTTTTTTGTACTTTTTGAATTTATTGATGTAATCAGACAAGGCACTTGTATAGCACATGTAATTGTGAACGGCAATGTAATCGACCCGACAATTCGGACAGGCTTTAAAAAAGGCGTCGAGATAAACAACCGGATCAGTAAAAGTAACTCCGTTTTCAGTCACCGGGTTTCCTGAATAGTTCACCGCCGGACCAACAATTTTTAGATTATAATCCTGTGCGATTTTCTCCAGTCTGGGCCACAATGCCGCTGCCTGAGAAGGTTTCAGGTTGGCCTGCGTGGTGAAATTGGGTTCATTAAATGCCAGTAAATATTTCGCATTTGGATGACTGGTATAAAAAGCACGTAATCCGGTTTCATTAAACGATCCGTTCCAGGTCATGGGCACAAAGTCCATGGAATAGTTTTGGTAAACATTTGCCACAGTACTTTCAGGTTTATAATCCCAGTTATACCACCACGAAAGGTTTTTCGAAACAGCGGCCATGTCAGCTTCTGACAGATGCCCATAGGCGATGCCGCGTTTTTTGCTCTTTGTTTGTGAAAAAAGCACTGCAGGAACCAGAATGAAAAATACAGCGATATAAAAGCTGAAACGAAAATAAATGTTCCCGGTTTTGTTGACCATGGTGATTTGAATTGAAAGATAAATTTTATTTACTCGGCCAGTCTTCTCGCATCCAGCTCTTTTTTCATTAAATCGGTTGTTTTGGAATCGATCTTGTAGAAAATCATAAACAAAGCACACGACATGTATAAAATTCCGGGAATGACAGATACCAATAGTTTTATACCGGTGATTGCAGTCTGCGATTGTTCTGCATTAGCCACAAAATTTGACACGGCCAGAATCCAGCCTGCAATAGCTGCTCCAATGCCCCAGCCAGCTTTTTGGGCAAATACTGCAGCCGAAAAATAAAGTCCAGTTGCGCGGCGTCCGGTTGTCCATTCTCCGTAATCAGCCGAATCGGCAATCATGGTCCATAACAGCGGAACGGCAGGTGCATAAGCCATTTTAGCAATGATATTGAAGACATAAATCATCGTTAAATCGGTAACTCCAGCAAGATAGATCAGGATAAAAAACACTCCTGAAATTAATGAACTGCCAATAAATACATTTTTATTTCCAAACCGTTTGGCTAATGGTTTGGATAGTGGCAATGCCACAATAAGCGCCACCGTGCCAATCACATTAAACAACTGCACATTATTTTCACGCCCAAGATAATATTTAAAATAGTAGGCGATTGCCGCATTTTGCATGGCAAACATGATGAAAGAGATAATACCTACCAGAGCCAGAATGACCCACGCCTTGTTGCTGAATAAGTTACGGACGTCTTCTTTTAGAGAATTCTTTTGAGCTTTCGGAGGTTGAACACGTTCTTTGGTTGTCTTAAAAGTAATAAAGAAGAAAACCAGACTTAATCCTGAAAACAGAAATACGGTATACTGAAATCCCTGAGCTTTATTGCCTCCGCCAAAAAATTCAGCCAAAGTCAACGCCAGACCTGTAACAATGAATTGGCCGGTAAAACCAGCGATGAACCGGTAGGTGTTCAATCCGGCACGTTCATAAGTATCATCTGTCATAACGGCTCCCAAGGCAGAATAGGGAAGATTAATAGCTGCATAGGCAGTCATTAAAAGTACATAGGTTGCTCCGGCATAGATAATTTTTCCAAATTCGCCCAGATGTGGCGTTGTGAACGTTAAAATGGCCAGAACCGCATAGGGAATGGCTCCGAATAAAATATACGGACGAAATTTTCCCCAACGTGAAGTGGTCCGGTCGGCAACAATGCCAATAACCGGGTCGATGGCCATATCCCAGAAGCGGGCGACCAGCATGATCGTACCAGCAGCAGCAGCTGAGATTCCATAGACATCGGTATAAAAAAACAAGAGCCAGAAACCAACCATATCCCACACAAAATGGGAAGCGGTATCTCCCAGACTATAACCAATTTTTTCCTTTACAGATAATTTTAACGTCTTTTCCATGTTCGTAGATTTAATTCTTGTATGATCAGTTGGTCATTGATAAGAGTTTATTTTGTCTTTGATAAGTTCGTGTATTTTTCTTTAACTACCTCAAATGCCATTTTCTTTGTCCGATCCAGTTTTACTATTCCCCAGTATTCTTCGTTGGCAGCGCCGTCATACGGAGTACCTCCACTATTGGGTGCCCAGCCTCCGGGTTCCTGCGTTTCGTTTTTGCCGGCTTTCCACCATTCATCCGAAAATGAGAAAATGGCAACTCCGGAACAAATTTCACGGAATCTGAAAATATCGTTTAGAATATTCCGGGTGGCATCGGCCTGCGCTTTTTCATTTTCACCCTGTTCATATCCGTTCATCTTGGCTGCCATATAGCTGTCGGCACCGGCTTCTGAAAGGTACATGGGTTTTGTACTGAGTGCATTCCATGCCGGAAATATTTCTTCCGGATTATCCCAGCGATACACGTTCATTCCCCAGACATCAACATTCGGGCATAATGAAAGTGCCTCTGCTTTGGGTAATTCGCCATGTCCTGTTGAAACCGGATGAGAAGGATCAATCTGATGAATCCTATCAGCGGCACCATTCAGGGCTTTATACCAGTTTTCGATATGACCGACAAACCACTCGGGATGATAATTGTATTCGTTGCCCAGTTCCCAGAAGAGGATGGCCGGATGATCCTTGTAGGTTTTTATATAATCGGCAAATGTTCCGGAAAGAATGTCAAACTTTCCATCCTGATTGTACCCAAAACCGATAATAACCTTCAGTCCTGAAGCCTGAATCTGATCAAGTTCCGCACGATCTGGTATTGGTTCATAAACCCGGATGGTGTTTATCCCGGCTTCTTTCATCAACGCCAGGTCTTTCTTCAGGTTGCCAAAGCTGACTTTATTACTTCCTTTGGGTACCGGGTGATAGCATATTCCTTTGATTGTGTATGGTGTGCCATTTACGAGGATTTGCCTTCCGGAGACACTGACTACTTCAGCATTTACTTTTTTCAGGCTGAAAAGAAACAGTCCTAAAAACAGAATGAGTGCAATTTGCTTCATTACTTTGAATGAGTTATTGTTCGGATTAAACCTCAATGACTACTTCTATTTTTTCCGGTTGCAAAGCATTTGTTCGACGTAGCAACAACGCTGCTCTGATTTCATGCGATTTTTCCTCACCTACATCATATTTCCACATGATCAGAATGGCCAGTATGCCGGTTGCTATTGGAATCACAATGTCGGCGATACGCAGGTGGGTAATTGTTTCTGCTGATTGAACAGTAACATTCTGGTCAAATCCAACCCAGTTCAAAACTGCACCGCTGGTAAGCAGGGCAACAGCTGTTCCCAGTTTCACCATCCACCAGTACACAGCACCAAAAGTACCTTCGCGACGGGTGCCGTTATTTAATTCATCCAGATCACATACGTCAGCGGTCATCGACATCATCAGGGTAAACAAACCACCAATACCAAAGGAAAGGAAAGGAATCGGTAAAAACATCAACCAGGGATTGGCTGGATTAAAACCCCACCATTTCAAAGCATAACCAATCATGGAAATTAAGGTTGACACTACAAATGCGTTCTTCTTTCCGATTTTCTGTGAGATAAAAGTAATTACCGGAATGACCAGGATGGCAGTGGCAACTGCACTAATCGTTCCGAACCATGCCGGCCATTGTCCAGCAGCACCGGTGTCACCTTTGAAGAGGTAAAAAATAATGATAAAAAAAGCAAACTGGGCAATTGTCTGAAATCCGTTAAAGATCAGGAAAGTTGCTCCGCATAATTTCATAAAAGGCTTGCAGGTAATGGTCTGCTTGATGGCTCCGATAAACTCTTTCGTATTGGCAGCAAGGTCTTTAACTGATAATTTCGATTTTCCGATACTTTCCGGAAGCTCCATTTCTTTACAAAACAAGGCGGGCATTATACCGAGAATCATGCATAATGCGCCAACCCAGATCGACAGGTTTCTTGCACCTTCCGGAGCGGTACTGTAAAAACGCTGGTCGTAAATGATTACCCAGAACCATGGAGCAATCATCCAGGCAATTTGCCCCATCCACTGTGAGACAGCCATTAATCGGGTGCGTTCGTGGTAATCGGGACTCATTTCATAACCCAAACCGATGAGAGGTGCGGCAAAAATGGTATAACCGATATAAAAAAGCATCGATAAACTTAAAAAGTAGAAGAAGTTATAGGTCTGGGAATTTTCAGGATAAAGTTGCCACATGACCATAAAAGTTAAACCTGAAATAATGCTTCCCAAAAAGATGTATGGTTTTCTTCTGCCCCAGCGCGATCGGGTATTGTCGGAAATATATCCCATGATCGGATCGATGATAGCATCCATCAGTCGTGGAAGCGCAGCCAGCAATCCGGCTAATAATGGATTCATTTTTAGCGCCAGAACCAGTATGACCATAAATATACCCAAGGCTGCAGGCAATAACTGGTTCGCCAGGGAACCCGATCCAAATGCGAGTTTTTGTCCGAAAGGGACAACATCTTCAGGAGCTGTTTTGAAATGTGCCATTGATTTAATTTTATATAGATTTAGTAGTTT
>JBAWZG010000201.1:0-7967 GCA_037143155.1 Bacteroidia bacterium | reverse complement strand
TGTGCAAATCCGTAGGTTTGGATTATGCCCAACTACAAAAAGAAAACCTGATTCCTATTATTAAGGAATCTGGTCCGGCTCAAACGCCGATTACTGAACCCATACACAAAGCTATTATTGCTGAAGATCTTCCAATTGAAATAACTGCACTCGCAGAAATGCCGGAGGCATTATCTGCCACAAACATCGTTGAATATCCACCAATCATTCGAAGGATAATTGCTGAATACGCAGAAACCTTCCAGGAACGCAGTAAAACTCATCGCATCCTGACCGAAATGCCTCAAGGAAATAGCCAGGCATTAAAAACCAAACGTGCTGAAATCTTTGATCTTGTCAAAGCCTTCACAATTCGCCTGGAATATCTTTTTAAGATCCGGCAACAGTTTGAACAGAACGGAGAACTTCCATTAGAAGATGAAGTTTGGCCTAAACCGCAAGAATTACAAGAAACCACTTTGACTGATGATCCGGAAGAACTGCGAAAAATGAAGAAGAATCAGCAAACAGCCAACACCAAGGATCAGAATATGCTGGACTATCAAACGATGGTTAAAGCTGATGAGAAGAAAACTATGCCTTCCGGACCAAAGCGAACACGCATTGAAAACCGGATCAAAGGCCGATTGAAATTTATTCAGGAGATTGACCTAAAATTAGTCAGCCTAAATGCTAACTAATTCCATCCAAAGCATTATTCCTGAAATAACGGTTGATTATTCAGCAAATAATCCGAAGGGAGAAACCGGCAAACAGCAAGCTGTTAGCTTGGTATCTGATTGTGAAAATGGAAACTCTTCGGCCTTTGTTGCTGAAGCTGACAAAAGCCTGACCAAAGCCATCGGCCAGTTGCAAAATGGGTTGACCACCCATTTCTACAGCTGGGGAAACTTTAACCTGGTTCGCTTGATGATGTATATCCTCAAGCAAACTGGTCCGGCTCATGCTTTTATGACTTCTTATTCATTCAGTCAAAAAAGTATCGAACAGCTTAACCTGAAATTGTCGCAGAAACAGTTGCTCTCTTTTCGGGTGATCATTGACAACCGTGTGAAAACCATGAGTCCGATTCCCTTCCAAATGCTGATGAACAGCTTTGATTATCGTTGTACTTCCATCCATGCCAAAATAGCTTTGATCTGGAATGAGGATTGGAAGATCACTATTCTGACCAGTCAGAATGCAACAGACAATCCCAAGATGGAAAGAGGAACCATCTTTACCGATGGTTCTGTTTTTGACTTTGATTTAAAAACCCTTGAAAATGAATTTCTCAGAGGATCAGCTTAAAGAAATTGAAGATATGGCCGGACTGTTCTTTGGTGCTGAAGACATTGCCATTAATCTGGAATTGAACGAGGAAGAAACGGAAGCTTTCGGTTTCCGGATTGACAGCAAGAACTCTACTTTTCCGGAGGTAGCAGCTTACCTGAAAGGCAGGCTTACCGCTAAAATTGTGATGCGAAAAGCCATCAAACAGTCTGCACAGAATGGCAGCAGTCCATCGCAGCAACAAATGCTTAACTTTTTAAAAGATTCCATATGAGCCGCAAAGCATTAGAGAATTTAAAATATGAAACCATCAAAGCACATATGCTTGATCCGGAACACTCACCACTTCCTGCTGATTTGAGTAATCTTCTCGACCGGATCGTTTCGCTCTCGAAAATTCTGGATAAAAACCCGATGCAGAAGCAGGCCATTGCCATGCACCGGATCAAATATCCGGATATTGTGACTTCGGTTGCTTATGAAGATATGCGCCTTTGCCTGAAACTCTTTAACACGATCCATACCTTCGATTTTGATTTCTGGCAAACCTGGCTGATCAATGACATTATCGGTAACATCATGGAATGCCGAAAAGGAAACACTGACAGGGACCGCAAGGTAATCTCGGCGGAACATACCAACCTTATGAAAGCCATCGGTGGAAAACCGGAGAACCTGGAAGATCCCAGACGAACTGAAAAACATCAGTTCTATATCCTGATTCAGAACAATAACCAGCAGATTAAACTTGATCTGGACAATCTCCAGAACCTGCCGACTGCCGCAATCCGTGAACTGAACAGGCTCATCTATGGCGGTAATGAAATCACAGATGCCGAAGCCGAACAAATTATGAACTCGTAATTTTTGAATGATTTTTCTCCTGAACTTATTTTTCTCATGATCACAGAACTAATTGACCTGAACAGTCCTCAGAAAATATCGGTTGTCAACAACGCTCAAAGCGAAGTCGACATACAGGGTCGTGGTACCGGAAAATCATATGTGATTGGCTGGGAAATCAACGAGATTGTTCGACGGATGCCGCGATCAATTACATCGATCACTGGCCGGACTTACGGTCAGATATATACCCGGACGCTTCCTTCAACTATCAAGTTCCTGGAAAAAATCGGATACGAAAAGGATAAGGATTTCAAGATCGGTGGCAAACCTCCTGAAACATTCCTATCCCCTTATGAACCCGTTACCAAATTCGATAATTACATTTCGTTTGCCAACGGAACAGGATTTTTGATGCTTTCGCAGGAGCGGGCTGGTTCGAGTCGTGGGCCGAACCTCGACCGTGAAATTGTGGATGAAGCCCTGACCCTAAATAAAGCACGATACGACGAAGAAGTGTCTCCGGCTAACCGTGGAAATGAGGAACACTTTGGCTTTCGATCCAGTAAACGAATTCGGCAGCACCATGGATTCCGGTATGTTTCATCCATGCCATATACCAGGGAACAAATGTGGTTGCTTAGGTACGGTGATTACTACATGGACGAAGCAGGAATTCCAATCTTCGATATCTGGAACAGGATTGTAAAACTTCAGATACAGGTGATCGAAGCCTATAAAGCAGGGGATAAACGCTTGTTTAAGGATATCTGGAATGAAACCGTCCGGCTGAAGAAACAAATTGCTCCATTCGCTTCCAAACAGGGTGTTTTGTTTACTCTTGCCAATGCTTTCGATAATGTGGAAAACTTAGGCATGTCCTACATTGTTCGGGAATACGACAAGCAAAACCTGATGACCTTCATGATCGAGATCCTGAACTGGATCATTGATAAAGTGGAGGACTGCTATTATCCGCTGGATAGCCAGAAGCATATTTATTACGATGCGTATAACGATGATTTTATCCGTGGATTGGCAGAAAACACCAATTGGGATGCTGATCAGCTCTCAACGCCTGACAGCCGTTTCGATCTGGACTGCGACCCCAACCGTCCACTGGAAATAGTTCCGGATTGGGGAGCAAAAATCAACCTCTTTTCTGTTGGGCAGGAACGGAACTTTAACTTTGTCACCAAAATGATTGAGCCGGTGGACTGCGTGATCAATGAATTCTTCATTAAACCGCAAACGGCCAAAAGTGTACCGGTAGATGATCTGGTTGATCTGTTCTGCGATTATTACAAACAGCATCCTTGCAGGGATTTGTTTTATTATCGGGATCGGTACGGAGATCACCGTCAGCCCAATGTGAAAAACTCAAAGCCTTATAATGAACAGGCCATTGAGCGGCTTGAAAAACGAGGCTGGAGAGTATTTGCCAAAGTTCATAAGGGCATGGAACCGCCCCAGCATGATAAATACTTGCTGTGGCTGAATGTTTTGAAAGGCAATGATCCCAGGTATCCGAAATTCATCATCAACGGCCGTAATTGTAAATTCACAATTATTTCGATGAACAACACCAGGGTAATTGAGAAGGAAGGGAAATTTGCCAAGGATAAATCATCAGAACGAAGGGATTCTATTCTGCCGGAGGAAGCAACCCACTTTGGGGATGCTGTGGATAAACGATTCTGGACCAAATATGGAACGATTCTTTACAAGGCTGGTGGTTCAACGTTTGTGAGTCCGAGGATCTAGCAACAGGCCATGAACTACCCAGGCTATTTGACTTAACTCACTTATATTCCGCAGTTACTTTTTTACGACAACTCTAATGAGTTTCCAAACTCAAAATTCTTTGGTGTTCGGAGCACCACGATAAACCATTCCCAAAAGATCAGCTGATTCCCAAACTGCGAGGTTCCTAGTTCCTTCGTGGCTGATTGTGTAAGAGCCCCATCATACTTGTTTTTATTAAAATCCACACAAAGAGACCGTCGAATTTATCGGCTAAGGACTACGCCTAAACAAAAATTTTCCCGGTATTTTTCTCCCATTCTGTCCTAAAAATCTTCCAGTTGCTTTTTGTTTACCGAAAAATTCAACCGTAAAAAGTGCATGAATTTTTTAAAAACTATCGTATGAAAACTTACACTTTAAAATCAGCTGCAAAGAATCAGGAAACTAACACAGTTTGGGATGCATTCGTGGATTATCTGGAAACAGTTTATTTCGAGGGCGCTGCTGATGAGCTTGACAAAGAATTGGTTGAGTTCGAGTATGAATCTTATAAGAGTTGCTACGAGAAATAACCGTAACAGCTTTTAGTTAGGGAAAAGGCTAAAGTCTGAATTTCCTGGGACCACCTCCAGCCTGAAAATTTATGCGCTACAATTACTTTGAGTCTTATTGGAAGGTTGTTGAGTAAAGAGATGAAGGAGAATGCCATGGGTAACACCATAATAACTGAGCGGTAATCTTATTTATAGTTGATTGCAATTATTATTTTTATTGTTCGTTAATTAGATTAATTAATAACTCAAAAGGTTAATTTGGTTGCTGTTTTCTCCACGGCAATTCACCTGGCAAAAACATCCCATTAAAAAACTAATAAAACTAACCATCATGCGCGGATTCAAATTTTCTTGGAAACGGTTTATGAGAGTTACCCAGGACAAACAACAAATTGCTCTGAATACATTCATAGTTTTTCTAAAGAAACAATTTATTACAAAGTGTTCGATTGCAAGCATTTAAAAGTAAATATATTAACTGTAATTAATATTTGTGAGATTCAACTCATTGTGGCCTTAAAATCTCAAACTAATTCGGAAAAAATTAGATTGAAACTTTCATCATTAATTTTCCAATTCAAAATGATAAAAAAGTCAATTAAATATTTTTTAATCGCAACTGTGAATCTGGTTATTCTCATTTGTTTATTGTCTATTTGGTCAGATAAACTTGCTATATTATTTTATCCCGACTTGAAGTTGATCGAATTTCTTAAAATATTGGGTCTAACCATTCTTTCGCTGGCAGCAATGCGAATATTAGTGTATTACACCAGAAAGAAAGGCATCACCAGTTACTTGATTAAACTCAAATACGGAACAATGCTGACTTTCGGAATTTGTTCTTTTCTGTATGTTAATTATTCAATCAAGATTGTTCAAAATTGCTTTTTAAATGAAGCGATCAGAGAACAAACCTGGCTGAAAGTTAAAAGTAGTGATTATGGTCATCTCGGTTTTTTTGTCGATAGCTTAACTTTTAAAGAGTATAACGAAATATCAAAAACGAACTGGTTTCCAGAAATATCGAAAACTGCTAAAAACATCTCATTTAGCTATTATAACGGTGGTTTTCAAGGAGATTATACTTTCAATTTAAATTATGAAGTTCCGGTCTCTGAAAAAGTTGAAGTAATTAACTTCAAAAAAGATAACTATTCGAAAAGTACTACCATTAAAGTAATTGGTAATCGCCAAAAAGTGACTTACGAAGAAGGAGAATCGTAAAATTTTTGAACACCAAGCACACTTTGATTTTAGCTAGCTCAACCCACCACCCTGAAGGGGTTCTCTCTCCTACAATTTATGAGCAAAGTTATTTCCGCATCCCGGAAAAGTCAAGGCTTTCGGCTTTCCGGAGACTATTCAACAAAAATAATGCTTCGCGCTCGGTCACCTTTTAACTTCCGGCTTCTGACTCCGAACTTCTGACTTCGTTAAAACCTGACATTCGGCCATTGACAAGAATCCGGTCTGCTCAATGTGCAGGTTGGCTCAAAATTAATCGGCGAGCCAGATGCTAAAATAAGTCCTCCGGGCAGGGGCAAAATCACATGAAATTTTTCGAGGGAATTAAAACGTTGGATGAATTACGCAAGGAGTACCGTCGCCTTGCTTTTCTGTATCATCCAGACAAAGGTGGAGACACAGCAATCATGCAGATTATCAATGATCAGTATGACCGGCTGTCCAAAAAACTGATTAACAGTAACGAAACCTTTTCGGAAGGACGAAAAGAGTATGAACAGCAGGTTTCAGAAGAAATGCGACAAAGGTTAGACCGGATCATCAGTTTGCCTGGAATTATTATCGAACTGATTGGTTCATGGATCTGGATTACAGGGAACACTTTCGCTGTAAGGGAAACATTGAAAGGTGAAGGATATAAATTCTCACATCCAAAAATGGCGTGGTACTGGCACAAAGGCGAATACTTCAAAAAGTCCGGCAAACTGATGTCTATGGACGATATGCGCGATGCCTGGGGTTCTGAAAAAGTTGAATCTCAATACTCAAATCAAAATAATTTCATTCATTAAAACCAAACACAATGACTTACAAAAACGATCCACGAATGATTACTGCAAAGTTTAATTCAGTTTGCTCCAAATGTAGCTGTAGCTTGAAAAAGGGTACTAATATCTATTACTGGCCATCAGACCGAAAGGTGTATTGCGAAGAATGTGGCGAAGGACCATACAGGGAATTCCGATCAGCTGCTGCCGATGAAGATATGATGAATGGGATTGGTCCATGTGCTTACTGATAAAGGAAAGTGGCTCGCGCCACTTTTTTTGGTCGCTAACCTGGAATCACCGGGACTTTTTCTCCCCTAAAATCCATTCGGCCTTTGGTTTCAGCTTGGAAGGCCATCTTTCTGTCAGCCTGATGACTTCCTTTTGAGTTTTTGTTTCGGGAATCATCCTGGGTGATGGCTGCACTTTGATCTGATGCAAGTTTGGAAGCCGGTCGTCTATCCGCATTAACTCGGCCTCAAATGGTACTTTACCCAGTTCTGAAACATGGTATAAGTCCATCTACTTCAGACAATTCTAATCTGATTTCAGGATTTACAAGTGTAATCGTTTCGCGTGTAGTTTTCTACGGTTGACAGAATATTGAGCCGTTAGTCTAAAATTATCTACAAAGATTTATTCTTTGATGGAAGGAATCCCGTCAATGAATTTTCCCGGCATATACTCCCTCTCTTCGATCAGTCCGTTATTCCAGTTCCTTCATTGCCACCCTTCATCAGAATAGTCATCATGCAGAAATTTTTTTTATAACTTAAAAATCAATATTATGACAACTTTTGAAAAGCATTACATCGGAAAAGGAACACAAGTAGAAAACTTAGACATCATTAAGATTGTGATCCCAGTAGAAGGACTTGAAAAAGCCGTGTTTGAAATGAACGGAGTAAAGTACCTGAGTTTTGAAGTGGCTAAATTGCGCGGAGAAGACAAATTCGGCAGAACCCACACTTGTTATTATCAGACTAAAGTTTCTTCAGCCATCCCAACTCAGGACGAAGCTGCTGAGAAACAAAAGAAATCCGGCAAAAAGAAGTCAAAGAAACAGGCTGCCGAAACGGAAGATGACCTTCCTTTTTAGCAGAAAACACACAAGAAAGCCCCGAGTCCTCGGGGCTTTTTTGTGCGTCGTACATTTCCAAATTCTCTACAGCGAAAACCAACCTGACTAATAATGCTTAAGATTACAAGCGCATCAAAAGTCCAAGCACTTTCAGACCGTTCGGCTCACTCATTTCAAACGCACTTCCGTTCCCGCTATCCTGATTGAGGATAGCTGCACTCCGCGCTAATTCACTCGTTTACCAAACAATCTTCATTGCCGCACGTGTAAGTTCTGAATGATCGGACTTAAAAACTGTTAATCCAGAACCCATACCCGGCCACCTCCCAGGACTGACAAGCAAATCAAACAGCACATCCTTTGGATCAGCAATTTGATTTAATAAGGAATCAACACATCCGATTTCTGCTAAATTTTATTTCCTCTCCTTCCATACGATCAAAAAAATTCAACATT
>JBAWZG010000200.1:0-8064 GCA_037143155.1 Bacteroidia bacterium | reverse complement strand
GCAAACCAGTACAAATCTGAATCGTTATCTTTGAAATCAGAAATGATGAAGCTACTATCAAGCAAATATTTATACTATGAACTATACCATAAAGATTGCTGAGCATGATAAGGAGGGTGAAAAACTTATCAGGCAGATCAAAGAGCTGGTAGGCGACAATCCATTTGTTACTATTTATGAAGAGGAAACCGGCCTTTCGGACAATCTGGTTCAGGAATTAGAACGGCGATACGAGCAGGCGATCAAAAATCCGCAGGATGGCAGGAACTGGGAAGAAGTAAAAAAAGACCTTCTTAACCGCTAATTTTTGCCGGTGTGAAAAAGTATCGTGTAAAAATCAATGCTTTTGCCGAATCTGATTTAGAGATTGCTTCCGATTGGTATGCGTCGCAGAAAGAAGGATTGGATAAGGATTTTATTGAAGAAATTGGGAAAGCTATCCAGAGAATACAAGAGAATCCTCATCAATTTGCTGTTTTAAGAATGCAATTCAGGATGTCTGTTGTCAAACGATTTCCATATGGAATTTACTTCTTGATAACAGACGACATCATCCATGTCTTTGCTGTTTTTCATTTCAGCAGGAATCCAAAAGCCTTGCAAAAAAGGTTAAAGCCAAAAATCAAAAAGAAATAAGATTTATCAACCAGCATTTCCGGTTTGGTGCTTTTCCCTTTTATCCGGGACATGTTATAGCTTCGGGTTGCCTGGTCATGCACGTCAGTCATAGAGATAAAGGTAGCGGTTTTTTCAAAGAAATATTAACCGCAGAGCACACAGAGAAAAACAGAGTAACCCAAGAGGTTTCAGAAATACAATCTCAGTTTTCTCTTTTTCTACTCTTCTATCTCTGTGGTTTATTTGTTTTTATTAATGATTCTTAACAGAACCATTTGATTGCAGTGGCATAAAAATATTTTCCTTTATCCTTTGGTTCTGTTCAAACCTATTTTCAAGAACAGGCATCGAAGCGATGAATTATTCCGGTTCAGAGACAACATAAATCAAAATTCATGAAAACATTCAGTTTAGCTTTCCTCATCCTGCTTTCGTTTGCCTTTCAGCTATCCGCACAAAGCGATGTATCAAAAAGCAAATTCAAAACCGGAGAAATACGCATCGATGGCAACGATAAGGACTGGACTTCGCCATTAAGTTTCTACGACGACAATACCGGATTTCGTTATTCGATCAGCAACGACAAGCAGAATATGTACCTGATTTTTACGGTGGATGATCAGCGAAAAATGATGAAGCTGATGAAGGCCGGTTGGACGATCGATTTGAGTTCGAAAGAAAAGAAGCGGAAATTCAATGCCAGCCTGAACTTCCAGGGGGTACCGCATCTGGGTCAAGGGTATCAGCGAGGAAGCAGCGAACAAGAAAACCGCGCTGAAGTGAACCTGATTATAAAAGATTACACCTCGCAATTGCCTGATGTTTTGCTTCATGGCTTTCAGAGTGGCGTAAGCGAACTGAAACTGAATAGTCGTAAAGATATCCAGCTTGGCATTGGGGCAAATTTCACGCAAAATCTGGTTTACGAAATCGCCATCCCCTTAAAGGAACTGATGGTTGAGCAGTCCATTCAACTGGACGAAATCATTACCCTCGAGGTTTCGGTCAACGGAATGGAGCGGCCATCTTCCGGAGAAGGCGAACACCGGGGTCGTTCCGGAGAAGGAGGCGGAATGTCAGGAGGTGGCGGCGGACAAATGGGTGGTGGAAGGAGTGGTGGCATGTCGGGCCGAGGTGGCGGTCGATCGGGGGGCTATTCCGGTGGTCGTTCAGGCGGAGGAGGCGGAGCTTATGGTTCGGGCAATCACAGCAATACGACCGAAAAAGCATCTTTCAAGCAAAAGATAGAATTGGTCGGGCAATAAATCAATTGAAAGCCCCTCTCCCTGCCTGCGGCAGGCAGGCCACCTCTCCCCGAAAGGGAGAGGCTTTGGGTTACTGCGATTAAGAACATTTGTACTTAAAGGTATTCAGATTTCATGCTTTTGCCTCAAAAAGTCCCCCTTCGGGGGATTTAGGGGGCCGTATTTTATTATAGTTTCCTCCGCAACTCTTCCAACAACTCGTACTTATCACTTTTCCCGCTGCCGGGTAGAATCTCCCAGGTTTCGGAGGCTTCGATGCTGGCTCCCGGAGCTATCGCATGGTAGGCAAACTGCATTTCGAGTTCCTGCAAATCGGTAGCAGCCTGGTAGGAGTTTTCGATGTACAACTGAACACGGGTCTCTTCCGGATGAATTTGGGTATTGTCGATGGCTTCGCTGCGGATAATCAGCCACTGATTCTGATGATGGCCGGCAATCATGGGATTTTTCACATCGAAAAATGCCTTGGCTTTGTGTACGACCTTGGCACTTTTGGGCGCCGAAGCGTCGTAGGTGTAAAAACCATTCCGGTAATTCAGGTCAGGTTTCCGGATGTTTCCCTGATTGTAATAATCATTTTTCCGGAGTGCGGCAGAGTCGGCCTGCACAAAAACAAAATCCCAGCCATTCATCCGCGTATTTTGCCAGAGTCCCCAACTCACCGTTTCGCTGCCGGTGTTTTTGGCTGAAGTGCTCAGAAATACCTTATTTCCTTCGATGCGGTAGGTTTTGGTGAACTGCACCTTCGAGAAATTACTTTCGGGACTCAGCAACTTGATTTCGGTTGCAGTCTGACTGATGATCTGATAAGGACCGGCCGTCAGCACCGGATCGGGCGGCCATTTTGAATGCGCCTTCTTCAATTTGGGAAACGAATCCTGATTGATCCACCATTCCGATTGCGGGCTCAGCCAGGTGATGTGTCCATTGTAGGTTTTAAACGGTGCATTCGGATCGAGCGAAGGTCTTTTCTCCGGACTTTCATTCCAAAGCGTGGAATCGGAATTCAGGATATTGGCCTGCCCCACCAGTGAAGCATGCACCAAAACACCACCCACCGCAGGGATGACGCCAATTTCAATTATTCCGTTGGAAAGGGTAACCAATGGAGAAACCAGTTTTTTTTCGGGAGTACAGTTCATAAGCAGGGAAATTAGTACAAGAATGAAGATGTATTTTTTCATGTTGATTGACGTGAAAAGTGGAGTTAAATATAACAAAACCGTTTTAACCAAAGAGACCAAAGATACATTAATGAGAATTGTTGTAAATTAGATATTTCAAAGATAGCTCGTCCTGAAGGGACAACTCAGTTCAGCCTAAGGCAACGCCTTGGGTAAATATACACAATTCCAGTTAACGCTCTGAAAGGGCAGATTAAAAATCAAAATATGTCACAATCTTTATCAAAACTCTACATCCATCTCATTTTTCACATTAAGAATTCACAAGTTCCGATCCGGCAGGAGGAGAAAAAGGTTCTGTACGCCTATATCGGGACTATACTAAAAGACAATGGTTCTATTCCAATTTTGATTAATGGAACCAATGATCATATGCACATCTTGTGTGTAATGTCGAAAAACAGTTCGCTGGCAAGCTTGGTTGAAGAAATTAAGCGACATAGTAGCCGATGGATTAAAACTATGGACCCGCATTACAAACAATTTGCCTGGCAAGGAGGATATGCAGGATTTTCGGTTAGCCAGTCGATTCATGATAAAACGAAACGATATATTGCCAACCAGGAAGAACATCATAAAAAAATGACATTCCGGGAAGAACTGTTGGTATTTTTGAAGGAATATGAGATTGAATATGATGAACGGTATTTGTGGTCGGATTAATTTGCCCTTACAGGGCGATGTGTCTGGTTGTACAGATTACCCAAGGCGTTGCCTTGGGCTGAATTAAACCAGGCTTTCAGCCTGAAGAAAAACTGGATTAGCATCAGGATTTTACAGCATTAATCTCAGGGTTAAACAAATATATCGCACAAATTAGAATCCCGGCAAGGTATTATCGTCCTGAAGGGACAACTCAGTTCAGCCCAAGGCAACGCCTTGGGTTAATTATGCGCAATTTCGGTTATCGCCCTGCATGGGCAGATTAATTTGCCCTTACAGGGCGATGTGTTTGATCGTTCATATTCCCAAGGCGTTGCCTTGGGCTGAATTTAACCAGACTTTCAGCCTGAAAACCTCTTCTTACTTCATCTTCCCAATCGCCACATCGGCGGCTTTCAAAATGGCTTCGTTCGAAAGTGGTTCGCCAACTGCCTGATGCATCCATTCGTTGGGCGTGAGTTGTCCGAGCGAGAAAATCCGTTCCACTTCCGGGGCAAATTCGTGGGTTTTGAAATGTTCTTCGAGCTGGAAATGAATGAGGTGACCAAATGCATAGTTGGGCAGGTACATCGGCGAATTCACCATATGCGAATAAATCCCGAGAATGGTCTGGTCTTTCATACCGAAAACCGGCGCGTAATAGGTGTTCCACACGTCTTTGCTGATTTGCAGCACGGCGTCACGCAGTTCAGTAGCCGAACTGTTTGGATTGTCATACAGCCATTGCCACATTTTCATGTCGACCATCGAAACGCCCATGATTTCGTAAAGCGACCAGAAAATATCGAGCGTTTTCAGGTATTCTTTCTCCGGATTCAGGTCTTTCATGTTCAGCAAAAACAAGTCGCGTTCCTGAAATACAAAAGCCAGCGCTTCGGTAAATGCGGTGTTCGGTACGCCGTTGATCATGTAATTTGGAACTTCGTTCAGCGAAATGGTCTGTTCCACATTGTGCCCGAATTCGTGAATGGCAATGTTGTAGCCTTTGTAATTCATTCCGGTAGCCGGAATGCGTGTGCGAAGGTGCGCTTTTTCGCTTTTCATCTGAGCACCCCAGGCATGACCCGAACCACGTGCCGGATCGACCGAAATGCGCGAAGCAATAAAGGCTGACTTTTCTTTGGTAAAACCCAGCTTCAGCAAAATGTTTCCCAGATCGGCTTCCAGCGCTGCGGCGTTCGGATATTTCTTTTCGGTAATTGCATTCAGGCTTTCTTCGTTAATCGAGCTGCGGGCCTTGAATCCGTCGTACCAGATATCCCATGGCTGAAGTTCGCGACCCAAACGTTTTTTGATGATCGTGGCAACTTCCTGCACCTGCGACGAACTTAAAAATTCGTTGAACAGCTTCTGAGTTTCAGGCTGAGGAATTTGCATCCCGGCCGAAAACGCGCGCTGAATGGCGGTGTTCATCGTTGGATAATACGGATCGAGTGCCTGGTAAACATGAAAAGTATTCAGAATTTGCTGGTAGCGGCCATCGGTTTCTGAAGGACTTTCGGTCTTTGTTCCTGAAACCAGGACTTCATTGGAAACCGGTTTCCAGTCCTGTTTTCCGGAGTTGATCACGGCTTTCGGAATCGACTGGTCGACAATCCGCTCCATCACCTTATAAATCATTCCCTGCTTTTCGAGGCCATTTATTTTATTTGAATAATTAGCTTTGATTTCGTCGCGCAGGTTCCAGTGGCTCAGCAATACCATGTTTTCAGGAAAGAGCTTGTCTCCGTTTTCGTTCAGCAAATGGCCCATGTAAATATTGTAATCGGCAATGTAAGCATCGGCTTCAGCCGAAACTTTCGAAGACAACTGAACCAGCACTGAAGGCACACGGGAGCTGAACACATCGCCCAAACGGGCATAACCCCATTGCAGCGGTGTCCAGTTTGGTCCTGAAGTGTTTTTATCTTCGGTTGAATAATACGGAAAGTTGAGCGCCTCGATGAAAGCGATTTTATTTTCATACAGGTCGTTCATCAGGTGTGCACCGGGATTGTAGGCTGCAAATTGTGAATCGATGGACAACAATTCGCCTTTCAGGAGGGTCACATTTTCCTGCATGTCGAGCGAAAGTTTATTGAAATGTCCATAAAGCGATTCCAGATATTCTGAAAACCGCTTGAAGGACGCTTCCTTTTTGGCAGGATCGGCGATGAAGTTTTCGGAACAGAATTTCACAAAATCTTCCGGAGTTCCGTCGGCAGCGCACCAGAGTGAGGCAGCATGACGAACACCTTTTTCGGCCAAAGCAGCACTTTCGCCCTGGACCGGAGATCCTATCGATTTAATGGCTTCAGAAATTATTGTCTCCGAAATGCCCGACGGTGCAGGTGCGGGACTTGATTCACCTTGTTTCTTAATGGTTGAATGGCAGGCAGAAATCATAACAACACAAGCTAAAATGAAGATGGACTTTTTGATCATATCAGTTTTATTGGTTTGGTTATAAGCACAAAACGACTAATTTCTGAATTTTGAACGATTGAAATATCCCTCAATTTAAAAGCTCCAAAATACCAAAAAATTATATAACAAAGATAAGATGTTTGTCAGGATGTAAAAAACCGTTGAACCGGCCGGATATGGTCATTTTAGTATAGAGAAAAAATCCTTTGATTGTTTTTGCGGAAGAAAAGCTTTACGAAAATTTTAATTGACTTCAGATGATGAACTTAAAACTTTTCACCGCTCAGATTGTTGATCATATAAGTCTCTTCACCTGACTTTCTCTGACTTTCAAGTTGTTCTAATCATTAATCAACAAGTAAAAACCCTGACAAAATGAAAAAATCAACCTGCTTATTCACCAATGCAATCCTCTTTTTCGGATTTCTGTCATTTGTTCTTTTACCGGTTAATGCATACAGTCAAAAGAAAACTCAGGAGCAAACCCTGTCTGCTTTCCCTGAAAGTGTATCCGGTATTTTCAAAAATTCTTGTATTGCCTGCCATTCTGACCAAAGTACTTCCAAGGCAAAAATATTTATGAATCTTTCGGAATGGGATAAACTCACACCGAAAAAACAAATGAAAACAAGTAAGAAGATCAATAAAAAAGTCTCCAAAGAAGCAATGCCACCTGCCGGGTTCCTGGAAAAACATTCTGAAGCAACCCTTACTTCCGGGCAAAAAGGAAGCATCAGTGCATGGGCACTATCCCTTCAAAAAAAATAAATCTTTAGAATCTGTTTAATTTTCCCGGAGGGAAAATATATGGGCAGAGAATAGCAACTGAGTAATTAAAACTATATAATGTCTTATTTTCAATGCACTCACCCTGAAGTCTTTCGAACGATGTAACGGGGTGATTTAAGGTGAATGTCCAATGGAAATGCAACATTCTTTTATTCTTATTATATTAACCTAACTCATGAAGATTCTTTTAACGGGTGCAAACGGATACATTGGCAAACGACTGTTGCCGGTGTTGCTTGAACAGGGGCATGAAGTGATTTGCTGCATGAGAAATAAACTGAATTTTCCTACGGAAGGAATTTATAGTCACCCAAATATTTCACGGATTGAACTGGACTTTCTGAAAGACATTGTGATTTCGGATGTATTGAAAGACATTGACGTGGCTTATTACCTGATCCATTCGATGAGCGCCAACACGAAAGACTTTCAGAAGCTTGAAGAAATCTCGGCGCTGAATTTCGTTAATCTGGTGAATCAAACCAATGCCCGGCAAATTATTTATCTGGGAGGAATTACCAATGAAAAAGAACTCTCGAAGCACCTGGCGTCAAGGAAGAATGTGGAAGTAATTCTTAGGAAGAGCAGAATTCCGCTAACGACCATCAAAGCCGGAATTATTGTTGGTTCGGGAAGCGCTTCATTTGAAATCATTCACGATCTGGTTAAAAAACTTCCGGTTATGATTGCTCCACAATGGCTGAATACCCGAAGTCAGCCCATTGCAATCGGTAATGTGATTGAATATCTGACCGGAGTTATCCTAAAGCCCGAAACCTTGAATCAATCGTTTGACGTGGGTGGGCCTGATGTTTTCACCTACAAAGAAATGCTGCTGCAATTTGCAGCAGTTTGCAAGCTGAAAAGATACATTTATACGATTCCGATTATGACGCCAAAGCTTTCGTCCTACTGGCTCTATTTTGTTACTTCAACATCCTACAAACTGGCCATCAACCTGGTCGACAGCATGAAGGTGGAGGTCGTTGCACAAGACAACCGGCTCGAAAAAATTCTTGGCATCCAGCCCATTACATATAAAGAGGCTGTCAGACTGGCTTTACAGAATCCCAAGCAGGTTTCAGTGAATAAAATAAACTAATCATCTTTCTTGATCCGGATCAATGGGCTGATTTTAG
>JBAWZG010000199.1:0-8074 GCA_037143155.1 Bacteroidia bacterium | reverse complement strand
TAAAAATACAATAAAATCTGTCCGCAACGACACGAAAGGACCAAGCGTCGCTAAGTAAATGAATTTAATCGTCGTGAACTTTGTAAAAACTTTATGTCGTAGTGTCTTGGTGTTAATAAAATTGGAATCCTGAAAAAATTGTTTCTATTTTGTGGAATCAAAATCAGAATATTCATGGATGTAAAGATCGAAGAAAGCTGGAAGAAACAGCTTCAGGAAGAATTTGAAAAGCCGTATTTTCAAGAACTGACCGAATTTGTCCGGTCAGAATATGCCAGCCAAACCATTTATCCTCCGGCTAAATTAATTTTCAATGCCTTCGAACAATGTCCTTTCGATCGCGTGAAAGTCGTCATATTAGGACAAGATCCTTATCATGGTCCGGGTCAGGCTCACGGTCTTTGTTTCTCGGTGAACGATAAAGTAGATTTTCCTCCCAGTTTGCGGAACATTTTCAAGGAAATTCATGCCGATACCGGTGCTCCAATTCCATCCAGTGGCAACCTCGAACGGTGGGCAAAGCAAGGCGTTTTGTTACTAAATGCTACCCTGACTGTTCGTGCACAGCAAGCAGGTTCGCATCAGAAAATGGGATGGGAGAAGTTTACGGATCAGGTTATACGAATTGTCGCTGATGAATTAGATCATGTGGTATTTATACTTTGGGGAAATTACGCCATTAGCAAAGGCGAATTCATTAATCAGCAAAAGCATTTGGTTCTGAAATCAGTTCATCCATCGCCACTATCGGCCAGCCGTGGATTTTTCGGCAACAAACAATTTTCGGCAACAAATAAGTATTTGCTTGAGCATGGAAAAGAACCGGTAATCTGGTAAAATGGCTGGAATATTTTTAATTTTCCAACAATTCGTCGTTTAAAAACGCTTTTTTCATTCCAAATTCTAATCAAAAAAACGAACTATGAAGAGCTCAAATCTTCTATTTATCCTGATGTTATTTTTCAGCCTGAATTTCATTACCGGATGTAAACCGAAATCACCAAAAATTGGAATACTTCTGCACAGCTATGAAAACGAGCGCTGGATCAAAGATAAAAATTACCTCGTCGAGGAACTAACTCGACAGGGCGCCAAGGTTATGCTGGAAGTCGCTGATAACGATCAGGATAAACAAATTGAACAGGCCAAATCATTGATTGAAAACGGGGCACAGGTGTTGATCGTTGTTCCGATTAACCAGGATGCGGCGGCTAAGATCGTTGAAATGGCTCATGAGTCAGGAGTAAAAGTGATTGCATACGACCGGTTGATAAATGGCTGCAAACTCGATTATTATGTTTCAGCAAACAGTACGGAGATTGGGTCTCTTCAGGCTTCGTACCTGATTTCGCTGAAGCCAAAAGGAAAATATGCACTGATTTGCGGTTCGAAATTCGACAACAATTCCATGAGGCTTTTTTTAGGGCAGATGCATGTTTTGCAACCTTATATGGAGAAAGGTGATATTCAGCTTGTCTACAGTGAATTTACCGAAAACTGGACTTCTGCAGAAGGAAGCTTGCATGCCAATCGGATTCTTGATCAGAATCCAGATTCAATTCAGGCAATTATCTGTGGAAACGATGGAATAGCCGATGGTGTTCTGGCAGTTTTAAAGCAGCGGGGACTGGAAGGTAAAGTATTGGTGGCCGGTCAGGATGCCGAACTGGATAACGTAAAAGCGATTATTAGCGGCGCCCAAACCTGTACCATCCTGAAACCACTCAGGGAAATGGCTGAGGCAACGGCCAAATTAGCTGTTTCGCTGGCTCTTGAAAAGCCATTGGATATGAAATTCACTTTGGAAAGTAATGGAAAATCTTTGGTTAAATCCATTCTGATCAAATCTAATGTGGTTAATAAAAACAATATCGGGAGTACGATCATAGCATCCGGATACCACACTGCTGCTGATTTGAGCAAGTGAAAAAATATTTTAATCGCACAAAATGCAGGTATCTCTTAGCGGATTGATAATCAGAATTGGTAGATTACCAGCCATCCTGATGATTTTTTCCTCCGGAAGGCCAATGATGAAATCGATCAATGAAATGTTAGTGCTGCCTGCAAAAACCATCACATCGCCATTCCATTCTGCTGCATTGTTCAGGGTTTCATCGAATATTCCCCAACTGTTGGTTTTCCCTGGAACAAATTGACAGCTAACATTCAGGCTGGCAAGGAACTTCCGGATAAAAATCAGATTCTGGTTCAGTTTGCCCAAATCTTCATTATTCGTTTCTTTCGCATAAACTACATTGATTTTTGCCTTATTAAACCGTCCGAGATACGAAGCCCACAAAGCATTTTCTTTCGATGCTTTCCGATAATCCAACGGAACCAATACATTTTTATACTGAAGAAATTCCGGTGAACTTCCATTCACAAACAGAAATCCAATATTGCTTTCACGGAATGCTTTCAACCCGAATTTAATATCGGCCTGATGCAGCACGACCAAAACAGCATCGTACTCATCAGCCAGTTTGAACATGTTATCGCGCAATGAACCTTGAAGAAGCAGACTGGATATCGGCATTTCGGGAAGATTGGACTTGAGGCTCTGTGACGTTCGGATCATTTTATCCTGAACCAGTTTCTTTTGAGTTTTGTTTTTCCAGGTTGCGATTAAACAAAGTTCCTTTTTCAGAATATCTGCCATGCGTACCCCGTGAACGATGACTTCATTCATTCGTTCGGAGAAATCACAAACTACTATGACTTTCTGCGCTGAAATATTCGACATTTATTTGCTTGGTTGAACTCCTTGTACAAACATAATGGATTTTTGTGAAAGGCCGCACGATAGAAAGACGGTTAAAAGTCAGTTCAGGCGGGAAAACCTTTTTGTAACTTTGTCTGATCAATAAATACTGAATATGATAACAAAACAATTAATTGCTCCTAAAAGTATTGTGGTTGTTGGTGCTTCAAACAATATTTCGAAGCCAGGTGGAAAACTCCTCAAAAATCTGATCGATAACAATTATAAAGGCGAATTGTGGGTAGTCAATCCAGGTTCTGATAATGTTCAGGGCATTAAATCATTTGCTTCGGTTAACGATTTGCCGCCTGTTGAAATGGCTGTTCTGGCGATTCCTGCATCAGCCTGTGTCGAAGCTGTTGAAGTTTTGGCGACTCAAAAAGGAGTGAAAGGTTTCATTATTATTTCAGCCGGATTTAGCGAGGAAAGTGAAGAAGGTCGAATATTGGAACAGCAGATTGTCAAAATAATAGAAGAGAATAATGGTAGCCTGATCGGTCCCAACTGCATCGGAATAATCACCTATGCGCACACCAGCGTTTTTACCACTCCGATACCAAAACTGGTTCAAATGAGCTGTGATCTCATTTCGAGTTCAGGAGCTACCGCTGTATTTATTATGGAATCAGGAATACCCAAAGGACTGCATTTTGCAAGTGTATTTTCGGTCGGTAATTCCGCGCAAAACGGTGTGGAAGAAGTTCTTGAATTCATGGATGAGGTATTTCATCCTGAAACCAGTACCAGAGTGAAATTGCTGTATATTGAAAGTATTAAAGATCCGGATAAATTGTTAAAACATGCATCATCGCTCATCCGGAAAGGATGCAGAATCGCAGCCATTAAAGCAGGAAGCAGTCAGGCCGGAAGCAGGGCAGCAGCTTCGCATACCGGTGCCATGGCAAATTCCGATCTGGCTGTCGAAGCCTTGTTCCGCAAAGCCGGAATTGTCCGCTGTTATGGCCGTGAAGAATTAACCACCGTGGCCAATGTGTTTCATTGCAAACCAATGAAAGGGAAACGACTGGCTATAATTACCCATGCCGGAGGCCCTGCAGTCATGTTGACTGACGCTCTTGAAAACGGAGGACTGCACATTCCGGTCATCAAAGATTCGGAATCTAAACAAAAGTTGAAAAGCAGACTTTTTCCAGGTTCCTCGGTCGAGAATCCAATCGATTTTCTGGCCACCGGAAATGCCGAACAGCTTGCGGCAATAATTGACGCCTGTGAACATGAATTTGATGATATTGACGGGATGGCTGTAATCTTCGGAAGTCCGGGTTTGTCTCCGGTCCGGGATGTATATCAGGTTCTCAACGAAAAAATGCAAACCTGTAAAAAGCCGATTTTTCCAATTTTGCCTTCAGTCATCAATGTGAAAGAAGATGTAGCCTATTTCATTTCACAAGGAAATGTGTATTTCCCCGACGAGGTTTTACTTGGGAAAGCGCTAACCAGTATTTTGAAAACTCCAAGACCTACCGAAGAAAAAATATTTCTCGATCATGTTGATGTTCCGGAAATTCGCCGGATCATTGACCGGGCAGTAGATGGATTCCAGTCTCCTGATACGATTCATCAATTATTTGCTGCTACGGGAATACCAATGGTCCGTGAAAATACGGTAACTACAGTAGAATTGGCTGTTGAAACTGCCCAAAAACTTGGGTTCCCATTGGTTATGAAAGTCATTGGGCCGATCCATAAAACTGAGGTACACGGTGTCGTGCTGAATGTAGGGGATATTGAAACAGTTCGTCGCGAATTCAAACGCTTAATCAAAATTAAGGATACCACAGCAGTGCTGATGGCAGAGATGGCTTCAGGAATAGAGTTGTTTATAGGAGCCAAGTACGAAGACCCTTTTGGACATGTTATTTTGTGCGGTATGGGTGGCATCTTTGTGGAAGTGCTGAAAGATGTTACTTCAGGTCTGGCACCACTGACGATGTGCGAAGCAGCTTCTATGATAAAGAATCTTCGTTCCTATCGGATTATCAAAGGTTACCGTGGAAAAAATGGCGTAAACGAACGAAAGTTTGCCGAAATTATGGTCAGACTCTCAACCCTGTTGCGGTTTGCCGTAGAAATAAAGGAATTGGATATCAATCCGATTTTAGGTGATGGCGATCATTTGGTTGTCGTTGATGCCCGGATCAGAATTGAGAAATGAGGCCTCCCCTAACCCCTCCGAAGGAGGGGGACTTGAGGCAAGCAGCTTAAAGTGTGTTTGTACTTTTACCCTAACCAATCCTTTAAAGAACAGAACAGATTTCCTCCTTTTGGGGGAAAGGCTTTAATAAAAAAAGAAGGCTAATAAACATTGGTGAAATACCTTTATTTATTAGCCTTTATGTAGTTATAGAAATTGATAACTTAATTTCTATATAAATAGCACATTAAAAACAGCGAATGTCTAATATTCAGATCTTCTGTTGCCGCCAGCACTTCCACCTTTGTTGAAGCCACCGCCTGAGCCACCTTTGTTGAAGCCACCGCCTGAGCCGCCTGAGCTGCCACCACGGAAACCACCGCCGCCGCCGCCGCCAGAGTTGCCTCCACGGAAACCGCCACCGCCGCCACCTGAATTACCTCCACGGAAACCTCCGCCAGAGTTGCCACCACGGAAACCACCACCACCACCTGGGCGACTTCCTTCTTTTTTCTCTTCAGCTTTATTTACAACAATTGTCCGGCCTTCAATTTCAGCGTTATTCAATTCTTCAATTGCTTTTTTAGCTTCTTCGTCATTCGTCATTTCAACAAACCCAAAGCCTTTAGATCTACCAGTAGCCCGGTCTGTAATAATTTTTACGGATGTTACTTCTCCGTATTCTTCAAAAATTTCCTGTAATTCGCTTTCCTCAATTTTAAAGGGAAGGCTTCCAACAAAAATGTTCATAAATAACTGTTTAAATAATGGATAAATGTGCACCAAAAGTAGTTATATTTTGATTCAAAACACGTTTGAAAGAATAAATTATTTGCAGATTCCAAAAATTCAGCTTTTTTTAGTTCCCTATTGCCTAAATATTTACCAAGGCGAATAGGTTTTTCAGAGAAACCTGCTTGTCGCAGTAAAAAATTATATTTTACAGAGAATCAAAAATTTGACAATTCTATGTTGGCACTGAATCACAAATCGTGTACTTTTGAGTATTACTATCAATTGAATACAGAATGATCTGGAACGAAAAGATTGAGTGTGCAAGCCGCGACGAAATGAGAGCGGTTCAGACTAAAAGGCTGATAGAAACAGTCGAAAGGATTTACCACAGTGTACCGAGCTACCGGCAGAAAATGCAGGAAGCCAACCTGGTTCCGGGAGATATTCGGTCGATTGATGATCTGAGCAAACTCCCGTTTACAATTAAAAACGATTTGCGCGACAATTACCCGTTTGGAATGTTTACGGTTCCGATGAGCGAGATTGTCCGTATTCATGCTTCTTCAGGAACGACCGGAAAACCCACAGTGGTTGGATATACCCGCAAAGATTTGAATAGCTGGTCGGAGGTGGTGACCCGCTCGCTTTGCATGGCCGGAGTTCACCGCGAAGATATCGTTCAGGTGGCATATGGTTATGGACTTTTTACCGGAGGTCTGGGTCTGCACTACGGATGCGAAAATCTGGGAGCTTCGGTAATTCCTATTTCAGGCGGAAATACAGATAAACAATTGCAGCTGATGCAGGATTTTGGAACCTCGGTAATTGCTTGCACACCTTCCTATTCACTTTTTCTGGCTGAGGAAATGGAAGCCGCCGGAATAAAAAAAGAAGATCTGAAATTGCGTGTTGGGATTTTTGGAGCCGAACCCTGGACCGAAAATATGCGCAGGGAAATAGAATCTAAATTGGGAATTAAAGCCATTGATATTTATGGTTTGAGTGAAATTATTGGCCCAGGTGTTTCCTGCGAATGCGAATATCAGGTTGGGATGCACATCAATGAAGATCATTTTGTGCCTGAAATTATTGATCCAATTACCTTGGAACCGCTACCTGCCGGAGAAATTGGCGAACTGGTGTTTACCACAATCACCAAGGAAGGTATACCACTAATCCGTTACCGTACCCGCGACCTTACCCGTCTGAATTACGAAAAATGTGCCTGTGGCCGAACGCTGGTTCGCATGGAAAAATGCAAGGGTAGGAGCGACGACATGCTTATCATTCGCGGCGTGAACGTATTTCCTTCGCAAATTGAAAGCGTGTTGCTTGAAATGAGCGAAACTGCTCCGCATTATTTGCTCATTGTTGAACGCGAAGGCAATCTGGACACGCTAAAACTCATGGTCGAAGTTCAGGAACAGTTCTTTTCCGACGAAATCAGGCAACTGGAAGCATTGCGGAAAAAGATCACGCATAAACTTCAGAGTACACTGGGTATTTCGGTGGACGTAAAATTAGTTGAACCCAAAACCATCGAGCGCACAGCCGGAAAAGCCAAACGAGTAATTGACAACCGAAAATTGTAGGAGGAATTCAAAATGATTATCAAACAACTCACCGTATTTCTTGAAAATAAAACCGGAAGGCTGAATGAAGTTTCGCAGCTTTTGGGCATTTCGGGTATTAATATATCTGCCATGACTTTAGCCGATACTTCAGAATTTGGCATTTTGCGAATGATCGTCTCCGAACCCGAAAAGGCAATTTCGATTCTGAAAGATGCTGAATTTTCGGCCCGGCTGACCGATGTGATTTGCCTGAATAGCCCCAATGAACCGGGGTCACTGGCCAGGGCGCTTGATATTCTTTCCGGAGAATGTGTGTTTATTGAGTATTTATATGCCTATTCGATGGACAACAAAACGGCTAATATCGTGCTGAAACCCGATAACATTCAGAAATGCATTGAAGTGCTTCAGAAACATAAAATGGAGTTGGTCAGCTCCAGCGAGATGTATAAGATTTAAACGATTTTCCTTATATTCGTCAGAAATATCAATTCGTAATGAAACCAAGAGAAGAAATCCTAAAGGCGATTAAACAGACTTTAAATGCGATTACTCCTGATGCGCGGATAATACTTTACGGATCTCAGGCCAGGGGCGATGCACGGCCTGATTCGGATTGGGATATTTTGGTCATTTTGGATAAACTGAAAATCGAACCTTCTGATTTCGATACGATTTCGTATCCAATCTACGAACTTGGCTGGGAAGAAGGTGAACATTTTTCAGCAAAACTCTATACCAAATCGGAATGGCAGAAGCGAAGTTTCACCCCTTTTTTCAAAAATGTTGAGAAGGAAGGTATCCAATTATGAGTTTAACTGACGACGAACGGAATGCAATCGTATC